>NZ_DFQP01000035.1:0-16278 GCF_002377845.1 Microbacterium sp. UBA3486 | reverse complement strand
CGTGACCCCCCGGGGGGGGGGGGGGGGCGCGCGGCAGTGCCCCGTGCACTCGCGAGAGGGAGGTGCTGCGGAATTACTGCTGCAGGTCCGGGTAGAGCGGGAACGCGGCGGCCAGGGCGTCGACGCGGGCGCGCAGGGCCTCGACGTCGGCCCCCGGGAGCAGCGCGAGGGCGATGATGTCGGCCACCTCGGTGAACTCGGCATCGCCGAAGCCGCGGGTCGCGAGCGCGGGCGTGCCGATGCGCAGGCCCGAGGTCACCATGGGCGGACGCGGGTCGTTCGGGACGGCGTTGCGGTTCACGGTGATGTGGATGTCGTGCAGGAGATCCTCGGACTGCTTGCCGTCGATCTCGGCGTCGCGCAGGTCGACCAGAACCAGGTGCACGTCGGTGCCGCCGGAGCGTACGGAGATGCCGGCGTCCTTCACGTCCTGCTGCGACAGGCGCTCGGCGATGAGCTTCGCCCCGCGCAGCACACGCTCCTGGCGCTCCTTGAACTCGGGGGTGCCGGCGAGCTTGAACGCCGTGGCCTTGGCCGCGATCACGTGCATGAGCGGTCCGCCCTGCTGCCCGGGGAACACCGCGGTGTTGATCTTCTTGGCGAGCTCGGCGTCGTTGGTGAGGATGAAGCCCGAGCGCGGGCCGCCGATCGTCTTGTGCACGGTCGAGGAGACGACGTGTGCGTGGGGCACCGGGTTCGGGTGCAGACCCGCGGCGACCAGACCGGCGAAGTGCGCCATGTCGACCCAGAGCAGCGCGCCGACCTCGTCGGCGATCTCACGGAACGCGGCGAAGTCCATCGTGCGCGGGTAGGCCGACCAGCCGGCGATGATGACCTTCGGCTTGTGCTCGATCGCGAGGCGACGCACCTCCGCCATGTCGATCGTCGAGGTCTCGGGGTCGACGCCGTAGGCGACGATGTCGTACAGACGGCCGGAGAAGTTGATCTTCATGCCATGCGTGAGGTGGCCGCCCTGGTCGAGGGACAGACCGAGCAGGGTGTCGCCCGGACGGGCGATCGCGTGCAGGACCGCCGCGTTCGCGGAGGCGCCGGAGTGCGGCTGCACGTTCGCGAACTCCGCACCGAACAGGCTCTTCGCCCGCTCGATCGCGAGGGACTCCGCGACGTCGACCTCTTCGCAGCCGCCGTAGTAGCGGCGTCCGGGGTAGCCCTCTGCGTATTTGTTCGTGAGCACGGAGCCCTGCGACTGCAGCACCGAGACGGGCACGAAGTTCTCCGACGCGATCATCTCGAGGAAGGTCTGCTGACGCTTCAGCTCGCGATCCAGGACCTGAGCGATCTCGGGGTCGACCTCGGAAAGCGGGGCGTTGAAGTAACGGTCGGTCATGATGACGTGCTCCTTTGACAACGGATTCGAAAGGGGTGTTCCTATCGGCCCAGGCGCGCGGTCGAATTCCGTGGTCAGTCGCTCCCCGGTGGTAGTCCACCCAGACGCCAGTCGCGACGGTTACGAGCATAGCCGATGCGAGCCGCCGCGCACGCTGCCGTCTCATGGCGGTCGCAGAATCGATTCGAGTTCTGCCATTCCGCTGAGCGGCACCGACGGGTAGGTTTTGTTCATGGTCCTTCCTCATCCTCTTCCGCTCGTTCCCGTGCCCGTGTCCGCCGTCGCACGAGAGGGACGGATGCCGATCACCGCGAAGACGCGCGTGCGCGGTTCCTCCCCCGCAGCCGCCCAGCTGATCGACGCGGTCGAGCGCCGCAGCGGCATCCGGCTCTCCGTCGTCGACGAGGCCCACGCCGACATCGAGTTGATCGTCGACCCGGAATCCTCGGCGCCGGAAGGCTACACACTCGAGATCGGCGATCAGGCCATCGTCGTCGGGGCCGACGAGGCAGGGCTCTTCTACGGCGTGCAGACACTGCTGCAGCTGCTGCGCCAGGACGACTCCGGTTGGGCGCTGCTCCGCGCCGACGTCGCGGACTCCCCGCGCTTCCCGCGACGGGGCGTCATGCTCGACGTCGCCCGGCACTTCTTCGGCGTCGACGATGTGAAGAGATTCATCGACAGCACGAGTGCACTCAAGTTCAACCACCTGCACCTGCACCTGAGCGACGACCAGGGGTGGCGCGTGCACATCGACTCCTGGCCGCTGCTCACCGAGCGCGCCTCCGGCACGTCGGCGAACGGCGACCCCGGCGGCTTCTACTCGAAGGACGACTACCGCGAGCTCGTGGCGTACGCCGCCTCGCGCCACATGATCGTGATCCCCGAGATCGACCTGCCCGGGCACACCCACGCGATCGGCGTGGCCTACCCCGAGCTCGTCGAGGCGCCGGTGCTGAACGACAACCTCATCGCGGATTCCGCGCGTCTGGGCCAGCCGTTGCCCGTCGCCGGCGAGACCTACCTCGGCTGGGGTGTCGGCCATTCCAGCGTCCGCATCCACGAGGAGCGCACGTACGAGTTCGTGCGCGACGTCGTCCGCGAGTTGGCCGAGATGACGCCGGGGCCGTACATCCACATCGGCGGCGACGAGTCGCTCGGCACTCCCCAGGCCGACTTCGATCTGTTCGCCGCGCGCGCGACCTCGATCGTCGTGGCAGAGGGGAAGATCCCGATGGCCTGGCACGAGATGGGCTCCGCGGCGAACATCGCCGAGGGCACCGTCGGGCAGTACTGGGGGAAGACCACGCCCGAAGGCACACACGCCGAGGAGGCCGCCCATTTCGTCGAGCGGGGCGGCGCTCTCCTCATGTCGGCGGCTGACGTCACCTACCTCGACATGAAGTACACGGAGGACTTCCCCCTCGGACTCACCTGGGCGGCGATCATCGACGTCCGCTCCGCCTACGAGTGGGAGCCCACCGCGGTGCTCGACGTCCCCGCGGCCGCGATCCTCGGTGTGGAGGCCCCTCTCTGGTCGGAGACCACCCGCACGATCGACGAGGTCGAGCAGCTGGTCTTCCCGCGCGCCGCCGCGCAGGCCGAGGTCGCCTGGTCGCCACGAGAGACACCGGAGCGCACATGGGAGTCGTTCCGCCTGCGGGTCGGGTCGTTGGCGCCACTGTGGAAGGCTGAAGGGGTCGATTTCCACCCCGCAGACGAGATCCCCTGGAGCGCACGTTGAGCACCCACTCCTCTTCGACCGGTTCGCTGGTCATCCACTCCGCGCGGATCATCGATCACGGCGACATCGTCGAGGACGGCTGGATCCGGGTCGAGGACGGTGTCGTGACGGTCCGCGGGACGGGATCGGAGTGGACGCCGGCGGACGAGATCGTCGACGCGACCGCCGTCGCCGGCGCGGGCGCCCTGCTCACTCCCGGCTTCATCGACATCCACGGGCACGGAGGCGCCGGTGCCGCGTTCGACGACGGCGTGGAGGCGATCCGCACCGGACGAGACCTGCACCGCGCGCACGGCACCACCCGCGCGGTCATCTCGCTCGTGACCGCGTCGCTGGACTCCCTCGCACGCAGTGTCGCGCTCATCGCGGATCTGACCGAAACGGATACCGACATCCTGGGATCGCACCTCGAGGGGCCCTTCCTCGACCCCGGGCATCACGGAGCCCACGAACCCTCGCTTCTTCGCCATCCGGCGGCCGCGGATGTCTCCCGCCTCCTGGATGCCGGCCGCGGCACCGTCCGTCAGGTCACCATCGCGCCGGAGCTCCCCGGCGGGATCGACGCGATCCGACAGATCGTGGCAGCGGGCTCCGCGGCCGCCGTCGGCCACACCGATGCGGATGCTGCCATGGCGATCGCCGCGTTCGAGGCGGGAGCCTCCATCCTCACCCACGCTTTCAACGCGATGCCGGGGATCCATCACCGCGCCCCGGGGCCGGTTCTCGCGGCGGCGGCCGATCATCGTGTGGTGCTCGAGGCCATCGCCGACAACGTGCATCTGGACCCGCACGTCGTCAAGCTCGTCTTCGACTCCGCCCCCCGTCGGGTCGCGCTGATCACCGATGCGATGGCGGCCGCCGGGAGTGCCGACGGCCACTACGACCTCGGCGCGGTGAGCGTCACGGTGCGCGACGGCGTGGCGAGGGCTGACGACACCGGATCGATCGCCGGATCGACGCTGACGCAGGACGTGGCCCTGCGGCGGACGGTGCAGGCAGGCGTGTCGCTGCCCGAGGCCGTCCGCGCGCTCACGGAGACGCCGGCACGGGCGATCGGCCGCGATTCCGCTCTCGGCGGTCTGCGCAACGGGATGCTCGGCGACGCCGTGCTCCTGGATGCGGAACTGCGCGTCGCGCGCGTGTGGTCAGGACCCCGGCTGCTCGTCTGAGACGGCGCCGCGCGCGACGCGCAGCTCTGCGCTCTCCGGTCATGCATGTGTGACGGGGCGGGGGGGGGGCGNNCCCAGATCGGCGGCCTCGTTCCCCCTCGTGAGACGGGCGGCCGGGTTCTCCTCCCCCGAGGATCCCGACCTGCCCGACCAGTGCGAATGCCCCCCGCACCAGTGCCTGGATCCCGCCCCCCGGTGGGATCCTCACGGCTGTCTCTATGGGATGAGACGACGCTCCTCCCGATTCATTACGCGACTTCTCGAAATTCCTTCGAGAAGTTCTTCCCGATCCTCGGATCGAACGTGCGGGAGGCCGCCGCTCCCCAGATCGGCGGCCTCGTTCCCTCTCGTGAGACGGGCGGCCGGGTTCTCCTCCCCCGAGGATCCCGACCTGCCCGACCAGTGCGAATACCCCCCGCACCAGCGCCTGGATCCCGCCCCCCGGTGGAATCCTCACGGCTGTCTACATGGGATGAGACGACACTCCTCCCGATTCATTACGCGACTTCTCGAAATTCCTTCGTACGGGTTTGGGGACCCCCCGACATCCGGCTCCAGCGGCACCTCTGGCGAACCCGGGCATCGCCTTGGAGTTCCGGGAAAGGGTGGCTTCCCTGGGAGATTCGCGAGAGAATGGAGAAGTCGCGTGATGAGAGGCGCTCTCATGCGTCTCTTCCCGTGGAGGCGCACCTGCGCCCGGCGACAGATGGATGATTGTGCACGAAGAGAACACGACACACGACGAAGCGATCGGCGACGCCGACCTGATCCTCCGCACCCGTTCGGGCGACACGGAGGCGTTCGGTGAACTCTGGCGACGACACTACCCGTCGGGTCTCTCCGTGGCCCGCTCGGTCACCTCGTCGATCGACCCCGATGACCTCGTGCAGGAGTCGTACACGCGCATCTATCAGGCGATCATCAAAGGGGGCGGGCCGAACGGATCCTTCCGCGCCTACCTGTTCACGAGCATCCGCAACACGGCGGCAGGCTGGGGACGCGCCCGCCGCGAGACCGCGATCGATGAACTCGACACCGTCGCCGACCCCGACACCACCGATCAGGCCGCGAGCGAGGCACTCGACCGCAGCCTCACCGCGCAGGCTTTCCGCAGTCTCCCCTCCCGCTGGCAGGAGGTGCTCTGGTACACCGAGATCGAGCAGATGAAGCCGCAGGAGGTCGGCCCTCTCCTCGGGATGAAGGCCGGTGCCGTGTCGCAGTTGGCCTTCCGCGCCCGCGAGGGTCTGCGTGAAGCCTGGATCCAGGCGCATCTGCGCAGCGCCGAAGACGGCTCCGAGTGCCAATGGACCATCGAGCACCTGGGCGCCTACTCACGTGGCAACCTCAGCACGCGCGACCACAAGCGGCTCGAACTGCACCTCGATGAGTGCGCTCGATGCATGATCGTCGCGGCCGAGGCGAAAGATGTCTCCAAGCGTCTCGCCCTGGTGCTCCTGCCTCTCGTCCTCGGCGTCACCGGCGCCGCCGGCTACCTCGCCACGCTGCAAGGCGCCGGCACACCCATCGTCGCGCTGGCAGCCATGCCGTCGAGCATTCCCGGAGCCGTCTTCGCCGGCGACCCCGGTGCTTCGCACGCCGCGACGGGCCTCGCCGCGACCGGTGGTTCAGGTTCAGGTGGCGGGGCCGGCGGCTCGGCGGGAGGCACTGCCGGCTCATCCGCCGGTGCCGGATCCGCGGGTGGCGTGTTCACCGGGATCGGCGCCCTGGTCGGTGCAGGTTCCGCGGCCCTGGTCGTCGCCGGTGTCGTCGCCGCCGCCGCGATCCTTCCCGGACTCGCCGGGGCCGATCCCGCGACCTCCCTTCCGAACGCCGGGGACGAGGATCCGTCTTCGATCTCCGCAGACGTCGGACCCGACGAGAAGATGAGCCTCGACGAGCCCGTCGTCATCGAGCCGCCGATGACCGTGCCGGAGGAGACTCCCGCACCCCCGGTCACGGATCCGGTGCCGGGAGCAGATGAGGTGGGCCCTGTGGCCGCTGCGCCTCCCCCCATCCTCCCTCCTGTCACGGTGCCGCCTGTCACCGTGCCGCCCGTTGACCCGGTCGACCCCGTGGACCCGGTCGACCCCGTCGACCCCGTCGACCCCGTCGACCCCGTCGACCCCGTCGACCCCGTAGACCCCGTCGACCCCGTAGACCCGGGTGTCCCCACGGAGGCCCCCACCTGGGAGACCGCCACCATCTGGTTCAACGGCCTCCAGGTCCACTACAGCGTTCCGATCACCGGAATGGCCGGTCAAAGGGTCGAGGCCCTCCTCGACGACAGCACCGGCGGCGGTGACAGCATCCTGCTCGACGAATCCGGCTTCGGCGTCATCGATCTCCGCCCGACCTTCTGGCAGTTCGTCGACGCGGACATCACGACCGTCACCTTCCGTTACGTCCTCCCATCGGGCACCAGCCCCTCCACGGTCACCACACTGCTCGAGCTCGAACCCAACCGTCCCGACAGTTCCGAGGAAGAGGCTCCGATCGCGTCTCTCACCGCGACGCCGGAGCCCGCGACCGATGCATCTCCCGTCTCGCCTGCGGCGTCCGAGCCGACGTCCGTGACGGAGCTTGCACCTGCACCTGCAGCTGCACCTGCACCTGCACCTGTCGAGCCCGCACCTGCTCCCGTCGCACCCGCACCCGCCGAGGCAACCCCCGTCGAGCCCGCACCCGTCGAGGCGACGCCTGTCCCCGCAGACTCGACCGAACCCGAACCCGAACCCGCACCTGCGCCTCTGACCGAGGCCGCCGCTGCCCCGGCTGAGGACGCCCCCGCCGCCGAATAGACTGGATCCATGTCCTCGGATCCCGCTCCTGTCCCCGGCGTCGACCGCCCGGTCATCACCGCTCTCGACATCGTCCGCGCCGTCGTCCTCATCGTCGCCGTGGCCTCTCTCGCCCTCTGGGGCTTCGCGAGCTGGGATCTTCCCTGGAACGTCGTCATCGGCGTCGGAGCTCCCGTCGTCGTGATCCTGATCTGGGCGCTGTTCCTGTCGCCGCGTCCGGTCCTGCGCGTGCACCCTTTCCTCCGCGCCGCCGTCGAGTTGCTGATCTACGTCGGAGTCACCATCGCCTGGTGGTCGATGGGCCAGGCGCTCATCGGCACGGCCTTCGCCCTCGTCGCGGTGGTCGCCGGTGTGCTCAGCGGTCGACGCGCGCTGTCCTGAGGCTTCTCTCGTGAGCACACCGTCGTGAGCACGCCATCGTGAGCGCCCTCTCCCTCCTGCAGGAATCCCTCGGAGCGCTCGTCGACACCGACGACGCCTCGCTCGAACAGGCCAGAGCCGACCGCTCCGGTCATTCCGCAGTGGGCCGTCCACTCGCCGTCGTCCACGCGGAGCGGATCGAGCATGTGCAGCAGACAATGCGCATCGCCACCGCCACCCGCACTCCGGTCGTGATCCGCGGCGCCGGAACCGGGCTGGCGGGCGCCGCGAACGCAGGAACCGGCGAGATCGTGCTGTCGCTGCGCCGGATGACAGCGATCAACGAGATCCGTCCCGATGATCTGCTCGCCGTGGTCGAGCCCGGAATCCTGAACGCCGATCTCAACACCGCACTCTCCGAGCACGGGCTGTGGTGGGCGCCCGACCCCGCCAGTCGCGACATCTCGACCGTCGGCGGCAACATCGCCACGGGCGCCGGCGGTCTGCTCTGCGCCAAGTACGGGGTCGTGCGCGACGCGGTGCTCGGGGTCGACGTGGTGCTCGCGGACGGGCGGCTGATGCACCTCGGACACCGCAGCGTCAAGGGCGTCACTGGACTGGATCTCACCGCGCTGATGGTCGGCTCGGAAGGCACGCTCGGAGTCGTCGTCGGGGCCACCCTGAAGCTGCGCCGGCTCGTCCACGGCGAGATCTGCACTGTCACCGCGACCTTCCCCGGCGTACGCGCCGCGGCCGCCGCCTCTGCCGCCGTCACCGCTGCCGGCGTCCAGCCGGCGATCATGGAGCTGATGGATGCCGCGAGCCTCTCCGCCGTGCATGCTCTCCTCGCGCTCGCTGTTCCCCCGGAGGGCGCGGCCCAGCTGACCATCCAGACGGACGGCCCGGCGGCTGCCGCCGAAGCGGACACGATCGCCGCGATCCTGCGCGACCACGAGGGGGCGGTGATCATCTCCCATGACCGCGACGAGGGCGAGCGCCTCCTCGCCGTCCGACGGTCGATGCATGCAGCGATGGCATCGCTGGGCACGACGCTGATCGAAGACGTCTCGGTACCGCGCAGCGCCATGCCGGCGATGTTCGACGAGATCGCGCGCATCGAGCGCGAGTACGGCATCGTGATCCCGACGGTCGCCCATGCCGGCGACGGCAACCTGCACCCGAACTTCATCTTCGAGGGGACGGAGACGCCGCCGCACGTGTGGGCGGCAGCAGACGAGCTCTTCCGCGCCGCCATCCGTCTCGGCGGCACCCTGACAGGCGAGCACGGCATCGGAGTCCTGAAACGGCGCTGGCTCGCCGAGGAGTTGGGTGACGACCAGTGGCAGCTCCAACGTCAGATCGCCGCCGTGTTCGATCCGCTCGGCATCCTCAACCCCGGAAAGGTGTTCGCCTCCGATGCCTGACATCCATGTGAGCGCGGCGGTGATCGTCGACGAGTCCGGACGCGTGCTGGTCGTCCGCAAGCAGGGCACGACCATGTTCATGCAGCCGGGCGGCAAGCCCGAGGCCGGCGAGTCCGCCGCGCAGACGCTGATCCGCGAGCTCGACGAGGAACTCGGGCTGGTCCTCGACGAAGCCGCCCTCGAGCCCCTCGGCACGTTCGTCTCCGCGGCAGCGAACGAGCCGGGGCACCGGGTGGTCGCCGAGGCTTTCGCGACCTCCGTCGACCCCGAGGCGGTGAGTGTTCAGGCAGAGCTCGCCGAGCTGCGGTGGATCACCCCGGCCGACGTCGCCACGCTTCCGCTGGCGCCGCTGAGCGTCGAGCACCTGCTCCCGATCGCCTGGCCCGCGTCGGCGGGCTGAGCACGCCGGCGCGGGGCTCGGGCGCGCGTCAGATGCCCTGCCAGGCGGGCTTGTTGGCGAACGTGTAGCGGTAGTAGTCGGCGAGCGCGAGGCGCGAGGCCGCGGCTTCGTCGACCACGATCGTGGCGTGCGGGTGCAGCTGGATCGCGGAGCCGGGCAGGAGCGCGGTGAGCGGTCCCTCGACTGCTCCGGCGACGGCTTCGGCCTTGCCTTCGCCGAAGGCGAGCAGCACCAGGTGACGCGCCTTCAGGATCGTTCCCAGCCCCTGGGTGATGCAGTGCATGGGAACGTCGTCGATCGAGTCGAAGAAGCGGGCGTTGTCTTCGCGCGTCTGCTCCGTGAGCGTCTTCACGCGAGTGCGGGAGGCGAAAGACGATCCAGGCTCGTTGAAGCCGATGTGTCCGTCCGTGCCGATGCCGAGGATCTGCAGATCGACGCCCCCGGCGGCATCGATGGCCGCCTCGTAGTCATCGCCCGCGTGCTGGATCGTCGCCTGCGCACCGTTGGGGACATGGATGCGCCGCGGGTCGAGTCCGAGCGGCTCGACGACCTCACGGGTGATGACCGAGCGGTAGCTCTCGGGGTGCGCGGGGTCGATCCCGACGTACTCGTCGAGGGCGAAGCCGCGCACCTGCGAGACGTCGTGACCCGCGAGCTGCGTGCGCAGCGCCTGGTACACCGGCAGCGGTGTCGATCCGGTGGCGAGGCCGAGGACCGCATCCGCACGACGTGCGATCAGCTCCACGATCTCGGTGGCGACCAACGCACCGGCAGCCTCGGCATTCTCGACGATGACGACCTCAGCCATGGGGAACGATCTCCTTCTCGGTGATGGAAGCGCCGACGAGTGCGGCGCCGAATGCGGCGGCGGGAGAACCCGCGGGGAGCAGTTCGATTCTCTCATCCAGGCGGAGCGACCGCATGAACGGTGACGCCTCGGCGCCCGCGTGCAGGGCGGCGCGGATGCCGTTCTCGAGCCGGTCTCCGAGAGCGGTGAGTCCTCCCCCGATGACCACCGTCTCGACGTCGGCGGAGAGCACGAGAACCCGCACGGCGGCTGCGGCTCCGTGGTAGAGGTCGTCGCGAAGGGAGAGTGCCAGCGGATCGCCGGCGTCCGCCGCGTCGAAGATGTCCCGGATCGGCAGCGCACCGGGGCGACCCCATGCTTTGGCCAGCGCGCCCCCACCGCAGAAGGTCTCGACGCAGCCGTGCTGTCCGCAGCCGCACAGTCGTCCACGCGGATCGACCGAGAGGTGACCGACCTCGCCGGCCGTTCCCCGCGCGCCGCGCCAGATGCGCCCGTCGATCACGATTCCGGCGGCGACGCCCGTTCCGAGGTTCAGGTAGGCCATGGACCCGGCGACTCCGCTCAGCACCGCGGCTCCGAGCGCCGCGGCCTTCACGTCGTTCTCCACCCGGAAGGGGACACCGAGTGCACGCTCGGCCGTGGCAGCGAGGTCCAGGGACTCCACCCCGAGGTTGACGGCGTGATCCACGCGGCCGGCCTCGGCGTCGACGAGTCCGGGGATCCCGATCCCCACGGATCCGACGTCGTCGAGGGCGAATCCGCTCTCGACGGCGAGGGCGGTGACCGCCGCGACGATGCTCTCGACGACGGCGTCGTCACCCCAGCCGGTCGGTCGGCGCAGTCTCCCCCGGATGTCTCCGGACGGATCGACGGCGACCGCGTCGATCTTCGTACCACCGACGTCCAGGCCCACTCGAATGGGCCGACCGGAGCGGTCGGCACTGCCGGCACCCGTCATCGGATGCTGCTCCCTGCCGTGACGGTGATGGTGGCGTCGACGATCACGACACTCCCAGCTGTCCGGAGAGCACCATGACGGCGGCTCCTCGCAGGACGATGTCCTCCTGGTGCGTCAGCCGCACCACGACATCCTCGAAGACGCCCTCGAGGGTCCGCGCGTGCAGCGTCTCGATGGCGGCGTCGATCAGGACGCCGTCGAGCAGTTCGGCCGGTCCGGAGAGCACGACCTCGGAGAGATCGAGCGCCGCGACGATCGGGGCGACGGCGATGGCCATCCGCGTTCCGGCATCACGGAGGATCTCGTCTCGCGCATCGGGGTCCGCAGCGATCGCCGCGCCGAGGCGGCTCACGCTGAGCCATGCTTCGAGACAGCCGTCCTTGCCGCACGCGCAGCGCGGTCCGCCGTCGGTTCCGACCACGACGTGACCGATCTCCCCTGCGGCGAAGCGGCTGCCGAGCAGAGGCTGGCTGCCGGTGATGAGACCGGCGCCGACGCCCTTGCCGATCTTGATCAGCATGAAGTCGGCCTTGGCGTCACCGAAGGTGTACTCCGCGAGCACCGCTGCGTTGGCGTCGTTTCGGGCGAGGACGGGAAGGTCGAGGTCGACGCCGAGCTTCGCCTCGAGCGGGAAGTTCGTCCAGCCGAGGTTGGGCGAGCTGAGGACGAGGCCATCGGGACGCACCACACCGGGCGTGCCGATTCCCACACCCAGCAGAGGCTGGGTCGATGCGGCGACGAGGGCGTCCGCCAGCTCACGCAGTGCCGCATAGGCCGCCTCGCCGTCGGGCGATGCGGGGCGGGCCACCTCGCGCCGCTCGAGCACATCTCCGTCGAGACTCAGCACCGCACCGGTGAAGGCGTCAGGTCCGGAGAGGTCGAGACCGACGATCTGATGCCCGAAGCGGTCGATGTCGATGAGGATCGGCGGCTTGCCGGGGCCGACGGCCTCACGGACGCCCATCTCGATCACGATGCCGTCGGCGATGAACTCTGCGACCAGGTCGGAGATGGTGACCCGGGTGAGTCCGGTCTCCCGGGAGAGGTCGGCGCGACTCATCGCGCCCGCGTGGTAGAGCGTCTGCAGCACGAGGGCGCGGTTGTGCCCTCGTGCGTGCTCGGGCAGCACCTTGGATCGTGAGCGCAGGTGGCGCCCGGGGCCGAAGGCGTGCGCATTCGCACCGACGTACTCTGACGGCGATGCGGAACGCTGTTCATCCGAAACGGACATGTTTGTTAGTAGACCTTACGAACAAAATTTGCGCAACCTCTACCCGCGGACGCGCGAGCAGGGTTACCGAAACGTTACATTACTTTCGATCGTCTTCGGCGACCGTGTTCGAGCGCTCGAGGAGACGCTCCACCAGGCCCGCGACGATCTGCTCCCGCGCCTCGATCGTGAGGGGCTTCCCCGGCACGCCGGGGCGGCGCTGAGCGGGTTGCGGACCGTCAAGGGGACGATACCGCACCCCGGCGGCGGCGAGTCGGCGCAGATGGGTCGGCAGGCGGCGTCCGAAGCCGGCATACGGTGCGGCGTCGCCTCCTTCCCAGAGTCTCTCGGCGATCGCCGAGAGACGCGGGAACACCGCGAAGTCGACGCGATCCGCTGTCGGCAGATGCTCGCTCCACACGTTCGCCTGTCCCCCCACTGCGCCATCCACGACGCGCAGTGTGTAGGCGCGCTCGATCGTGAGCGGCGGACCGACCCTGATCGGCTCCTCCTCGGACTCCGACTGCGGGTAGTCGAGATAGACCTCGAGGTCGGGGCACGCCACGACCTCGATACCGAGACGCAGCGCCTCGCGCATCGCCGCCGGGCCACGCCAGGCGAGGATGCGCACCCCCTCGGGGACATCCCCCTCGAGAACTTCGTCCCAGGCGAGCGCGGTGCGACCGCGGGAACGCACGTGCGCCACGAAGTGCGCGGTGAACCACGGCTGCACGTCATGCGGCGTCGCGAGGCCGAGCTCACGCATCCGCGCGCCGGCCGCTGCGCTCTGCGCCCACTCCGTGACCGGCACCTCGTCGCCGCCGATCCCGATCCACTCCGAATCGAAGGCATCGCACAGCGCATCGATCGCCGCACGTCCGAACGCCAGAGCGGCATCCGTGGGCGCCAGGGTGCGCGGGTTCACCCCGAAGCGCTCCCAGGCGGAAGGCGCCGGCTCCCCGACGTCGAGGTTGCCGAGCTCGGGGTACGCGGCGAGGCCCGCCTGGATGTGCCCCGGCAGTTCCACCTCCGGCACGAGGGTCACGAATCGCTCGCGAGCGTAAGCGACCAGATCGTGCAGTTCCGCCGTCGTATAGAACCCCTCGTGCACACCGGGGACGACGGTCGACGACGGACCGTGTCCCAGCTGTGTCGCCTCCCGCCGCCCGCCCACCTCGGTGAGCCGGGGGAAGCCGGGCACCTCGAAACGCCAACCCTGGTCGTCGGTGAGGTGCAGATGCAGGACATTCAGGTGATGGTCGGCGAGAAGATCGATGAACCGGCGGACCTCCTCGACGCTCCGGAAGTGCCGGGCGACGTCGAGCATGGCTCCGCGCCAGCTGTACGCGGGCGCCCCTTGCCAGACCCCCGCGGGGATCAGCGCCGTCGTGTCATCCGGGTCCCGGAGCTGTCGCAGTGTGGTCGCGCCCCGGAACACGCCCACGGGACTCGCGCCCCTGACCTCGATCCCGGACGCGCTCACGGTCACCCGGAAGGCCTCGTCGCCGATGCGGCCGGCGACGGCGGCATCCGCGCCGAGGGACTCGTCGATCACCAGACGGATCGGCGAGAGTTCGCCGTCGCCTCCCTCGCCGCCCAGGCGCGCCACGGATGCGCGGAGGTCAGCGGCGGTGAGATCAGAAGCGGTGATACCGGAAGCGGTGCGGATCGGCGTCCGTTCCGTCCACAGGAATCCCGGGGCAGCCGGATCGATACGCGCATCGACGCGCGGCACCGTCGCACGGTGCGGCGGCGGCGGCATCCGCAGCGCGCGGCCGGGAGTGAGTCCGGTGACGTCACCGGCCGACACCACCGGTACGCCGTCGACCAGTACCTCGACGATGCCCTGCGGGGCGGTGAAAGGCGCCTCGAAGGTCGCTCCCGCCGCGATGGTCTCCGGATCGAACAGCACCAGATCCGCGGTCGCACCCTGCGTGACGATGCCACGGGGTGCGTCGCCGCGATCGAGCCCCAGACGCCTGGCCGGAGTTCCGGAGAGGTGACGGACGGCCTCCTCCCAGGTGAGGATGCCGAGTTCGAGCACGTAGTGCCCGAGGTATCGCGGGAATGTGCCGCGCCCGCGCGGGTGCGGCCGGGCGCCGATCAGGATCCCGTCGCTTCCGCCCGCGTGCCGCGGATGTCGCATGATCGCGCGGACGTTCTCCTCATCGCCGATGTGCATCAGGATCCCGGTGGCCCCGGCGTCGTCGATGATCGTGTCGAGCACCACATCGACGGCGCGGCGGCCGGTCGTGGTGGAGATCTCGGCGATGGTGCGTCCGACGAGATCGGCCAGGGCCGGATTGGCGGTGCCGGAGATCTGGATCTGCGTCCAATCGGCCTTCTCACCGTGGAAGCCGTCGCAGCCGACCTCCTCGAGCTCCACGCGCACGGCCTCTCGGCCGGCGCTGTCGAGACCGGCGATGGCGCCGAGCAGATCGCCGGTGGCTGCGAGCCTGCTGGGCAGCAGTGCGGAGAGGGTGGTGGCGCCGGGAAGATAGGGATACGTGTCGAGCGTGACGTCCACGCCATCCGCGATCGCCTCGTCGACCAGAGTCAGCAGGTCACGCGCGCGCCCCCGGTTCGGAGCGAAGTTCATGGTGGCATGGGTCAGATGCACGGGGCATCCGGTGCGACGGCCGATGTCGAGCGCTTCGCGGTACGCCTCGAGCGCCCCTCCCCCGTAGCTGCGGGTGTGCGGCGCCCAGTAGCCGCCGCGTTCGGCGACGACGCGGCACAGCGCCTCGAGCTCGGCGGTGTCGGCGTACATCCCCGGCGTGTAGGTGAGTCCGCTCGACATCCCGAACGCTCCCGCATCCAGCGCTTCGCCCAGGAGGTCGGCCATGGCGGACACCTCGGCCGACGTCGCCGGACGGTTCTCATGACCGACGACCATCATCCGCAGGTTCCCCTGCGGCACGAGGACGGCGGCGTTCGCGACCGCTGCGGCGTCGATCGCCGCGAGCAGATCGTCCATCGTCCGCCATGGCACCTCGGCGGGTATGCCGTTCCATCCGGCGATCTGCGCGGGGATGACCGCGGCCGCCGCATCGTCGAGGGGCGCGTACCCGAGGCCGTCCTGACCGAGCACCTCGGTCGTGACGCCCTGGCGGATCTTCGCGTCGTGCGCGGCACCGCTCAACACGGCGAGTTCGCTGTGCGCATGCATGTCGATGAATCCGGGGGCCAGCACGAGGCCGTCGGCTCTGATCTCCACAGCTCCGTCGGGAAGCGCGAGCACCGGCTCCGACGCCCCTTCGGGGATGATCGCCACCACCCTCTTCCCCTCCACGGCGACGTCGGCGACATACCTCGTCGCGCCCGTCCCGTCGATGACGGTGGCTCCGCGATAGACCCGCACCAGGCCGGCGGCGGCCTTCTCTGCGCTCAGAAGCATGTCGCCACCGCTCCGATCACCCGCGGGTCGGCGGCGTCCGGATCGTCGATCACCGCGACCACCCGCCATTTGTCGAACGCCGTGCAGGGATGTGAGAGCCCCAGCCGCACGACATCGCCGACGGCGACCCTCGCGTCATCCGCGAGGCTCAGGAACGCGTGCTGGTCGTTCAGCGCGGTGATCGCACCCGCGACGCTCTGGGGAACGGGCAGGTCGAGATCGAAGGGCACGTCTCGACGACCGGCGTCGAGCAGCGCGAGGCCGTCCTCGGGCTGCGACACCACGCGCGACCAGGCGTGCATCGCAGAACGCAGCGGTGCGGTCCCGGTGAGCGGCCCGAAGGGCGACATGCGGGAGTAGAAGCCGTCGTCGTGGATCTGGAACGCGCCGGAGCGCAGCACGACATCCGCCTCGGCGCCCACCGTCCCGAGCACCGCCGCCGCCCGGTCGGGGAACGAACTGCCGCCGGCACTCAGCACGGGGCGCACGTCGTCCGGGTACTCCAGCCGCGTGTGCAGCTCGATGAGCGTCTCCAGGTATGCGTCGACCGCGGCCACGGAGGCGTCGCCGCGGTCCGGCCCGAACGGCCCCTCGTATCCGGTGACGCCCGCGAGGCGCAGTCCCGGGGCAGCGGCGACGGCCTGCGCGATGCGCTCCCCCTC
>NZ_DFQP01000021.1:395-19240 GCF_002377845.1 Microbacterium sp. UBA3486 | reverse complement strand
GGAGCCGGAGCGGGCGCCGCGGCGTCCGCCCCGACGGGCGCCGGTACCCGCGCGTCCAGCATCAGGGATCCGGCGACCTTGTCGTGCCATCCCTGGAACCGTCCGGAACCGTCGAAGAGCGGGGTGAAGTACCCCACGACGACGGAGGCGGCGAGGCCGAAGATGACGTTGCGCAGCAGCGTACGTCCGAAGCCGAGCGGACTCCCGTCCGCGGCCGAGGCGAGCTTCAGACCCTGGGCGCGCATGCCGATCGAGCCCGTCCCCGCCTGCATCACCGTGTAGACGAAGAACCAGCCGAGCAGCACCAGACCCACCACGGGGCCGCCGATCAGCAGGACTCCGAGGCCGGCCTCGACGCTGCCGGCGAGCGACACGGCGACGAGGAGTCCGCCGCCGAGCACGATCGCGAGGCCCCCGGCGATCAAGGCGTCGATGAGATAGGCGACGGCGCGACGGGAGACCGGCGCGATCTGGTCGGGCGCGGGCTGCGTCATGAGGTCTCGCTCTCGGGGGACGGGGGCGTCGTGCTGTTCTTGATGGTGCCAGGTTCGCGGCGGACGCGCACGGCCGCCGCGTCCTTCAGGTTCTGGAATCCGTTCGAGATGGCGGTGCCGCCGATCAGGGACCGGACGCTCAGTCGCGCCTGGAGGCGCTTCCAGAAGCCGGCCTCCTTGCCCAGTCCGCCGACGATGTCGTCGACCTCGTGCCAGAACGACTCGACATCCTCCGGGCTCGGCTCGGCGGGGCCGAACACGTCGGCGTCGGCCCGCTCGGCGAGGGCGGTGACCTGCGGGACCGTGAGCGACGACGCCACGACCGCCGCCTCTTCGATCCGCGTGCCTCCGGGAGGGATGCGGGCGCCGTAGTCGACAGCACGGTCGGTGAGCTCGTCCCAGCCGCCACTGATGCGGTCGGCGGTGCGCGCGGCCGCGCGGCGGGAACGACGCTTCGCCGCTTTCCACGCGCCGATCACGATGAAGGGCGATGCCAGCAGTGCGATCACTCCGAGGGAGATGCCGCCGATCACGAGGATCGCCCCGATGATGCCCGCGAGGTTCAGACTCTCGTCCTCGGCCTCGCGGTCGTCGGGCAGGGTGGGTGGCAGGTCGACGGGTTCCTGCGGCGGAGGCGGTGGCTGCAGCACCTGCGGCTTCGGGTCGACGCGCGGCTTGGTGTTCTGGTCGTTCGGCACCTGGTCTTCGGGCGGGGTGGGGTTGAACGCCATCCACCCGAGTCCCTCGAAGTTGACCTCGACCCAGGCGTGCACGTTGTCGCCGGTGGCGGCGAACGTGGCTTCGCCTGCCTTGTCCTCGTCGGGGTAATAGCCCATGACCACGCGGGCCGGGATGTCGACCTGCCCGGCGAGCAGCGCCATGGCGACGGCGTACTGCTCGTCGTCACCGATCATCTGCTCCCCGCCGACGAGCGTCGAGATGCGCTCGGCGGTGTGGCCGGCGCGGGAGATGACCTCTCCCTCGAGCCCGTGGCTGAAGAAGCCCTCCTTGGAGAGGAAGTTCTCGAGGGCCCGCACCCGCTCGATCGGCGTCTCGGCACCGGCGATGGTCTCGGCGGCGAGGGCTGTGAGCTCTTCCGGCACGTTGCTCGGCTTCGGCATCGACACCTTGCCGAACGGCACCTCGGCGAGCTGCTCGTCGTCGGGTACGTTCGGCATCACGGCATCCACCGTGTACTCGTCACCCTTCGTCAGCTTCGTGGTGGAGACGGCGGTACCCGTCTCGGTGTTCACGTAGGTGCCGCGGCGCAGCTGCTCGGCATCGTCGCCGGAGAACCTGATCTCGGACAGCTCGCCCGCGGTGGGCATCCATACTCCGCGATACGCACCGATCTCGACGTTGAGCGTCACCGGGACACCCTCGGCATCCGGCGACATGTTCGAGCGCAGGGGGCTGAATGCGCTCGACGAGGTGGGCCCGCCGTCGGTGACGTTGTAGACCATCCCGTCGAACTGGTCCATGACCGCGGTGCGCACGCGCGCGCCCTTGGGCAGGCCCTGCACCGTGAAGAGCGTCTGGTCCGCCTCGTCGCGCACGTTCTTCCGGAACGCCTGCAGGGGGCTCGGGTAGTCCCGGATGTCGAACGGCGGGATGATCACGTCGCGGAACACGTGTCGTGGCTGCGCCGGGTTCGCGACGGCGCTCGTTGCCACCCCCGCGCCGCCGGCGATCGCCAACACGGCCACCCCGGCGAGCAGACGGCGGGTGCGCATGTGCGCGGCGCGGGAGGGATCGACCTCGCTGACGGAGATCGCCGTGTTCTGGGGCGCCCACAGCTGACGAAGGGCGAGCCACGACATGCTCACTACCGCGAAGACGAGTCCTTGGACGAGGGGGAATGCCGGCTCCGGGGTACCGAGAGCGATCACCAGCATGAGCAGGACGCCGGCGGGGATCAGGGCCCACGCCACCTGCGACAGCCGGAGCGCGAGGGAGGCGGTCACGGTGGTGACGACCAGCGCCAGCAGGAACGGGACGACGAGGTGTCCGTCGGCCGCCGCGACGGGGGCGACCGTGGTGAGCATCTGCTTCCACGCGGTGACCGTCCCGAGCGCGAGCTTCTGCAGCGTCTCTATGGTCGGGATGAAGCCGAGGATCGATGTCTGCGGCAGAGCGAAGGCTCCGCCGAACACGAAGTACGCGGCGATCGTGAGACCCGCGATGATCAGGATGCCCCAACGGCGCCAGGTCGTGATGACCGCGATCGCCAGGCCGATCAGGATTCCACCGATGGCGGCGGGCAGGAACGACGGACCGGCGAACGTCGGCCAGAAACCCACGAGGGCCGTGAGGACCAGGAGTGCCGTCGCTCCCAGGTCGAGTATCCAGCGGCGGAGGGGGCGGTCGCCGAACACGGCGGAGGACCCGGTCATGCGAGCACCTTCTGCAGAGCGAGCGGGACCTGTTCGAGCGCACCCACCGTCACGACGTCGGCATCGCCGATGCGGCGCAGCGCCGGGGCGGAGGCCGTGGTGTCGGCGACCACGACGAGGACACGGGCACCGAACGGCAGACGCGCGCACGCGAGGCGGAGATCATCGGACTTCACTCGAGCGCCGCAGACCAGGACCACCACGCTCGCCAACGGCATGGTGGCGGCCACGACGCCCGCGAGCTCGGCGATGCCACCCTCCTTCGGCTTGCTGTTCTCCACGGCTGAGAGCGAGTCGAGCAGCTGCTTGCCGGTGCCCGCGGGAAGCTCCCGGCCCTGCACGCGCATGTCGACGCGCTGAGAGTCGCGCAGAGCGCGCAGGCCGATGGACCCCGCAGCCGAGACCCCGAGCTCGAAGTCGTCTTCGGTGGCGTAGTCGGCGAGCGAGCGCGAGAGCCCGATCACGAAGTGCGAGCGCCGGGTCTCCTCGTACTGCCGGACCATCATGGTGCCGGTGCGGGCCGTCGACCGCCAGTGCACGTGACGCAGGTCGTCGCCCGGCTGGTACTCCAGGAGGGCGTGGAACGAGACGTCGTCGCGAGACAGATCCGCTGCGGGAAGTCCTTCGAGGTCGCGCAGGTAGCCGAGCGACTGACCGTCGAACAGCACGGTGCGCGGGTGCACGAAGAGGTCGACAGGGTCGTCACGACGGTGAGCCCGCTCGAACAGGCCGAGCGGGTCGCCGCGGACGACGCTCACCGGCCCCACTTTGACCACGCCGCGCTTCTGGGTCGGGATCGCGAAGAGTTCCTCCGCCTCCTCCCCCGGCGCGAGTCGCTGGATGCCGAACTCGCCGCGTCCGGCACCGACCGGGAGCACCACACGCGACGGGAGGATGGCCCTGGTGCCGTGGTTGGCGAGGGTCAGGGCACCGACCGCACGCTCCCCCACGACCACACGGGTGCGGGCGAGGTCGAGCGCGACGTCATACGCGGTGCGACCGATCAGGAAGAGTGCGCACAGGGCCACGGCGATCGCGATGACGACGGCGGCGATGGCGAACTCCGCCCATCCGGCGATCTGGCCGAGCACCCAGAAGCCGACGGCGAGGGCCATCAGCACCCAGGCGAGCGGGCGGATGGCGGAGGTGATCTTGCGGAGGCGCGTCAGGGCGCGCGCACCGAGGACGGCCGCGATGTCACGCCAACCGGCGTCGCGCTCCATCTGCGGCGTCGACACCGGAAGGGCCTCCGCGGTCATCAGGCCGCCACTCGGGCCTGAGGCGCTGCCACCGCGTCGAGAACACGGGCGATCACGGTGTCGCTGCTGGTGCCGGCGAACTCGGCCTCGGCGTCGAGAAGCAGGCGGTGCTGCCAGACCGGGCGGGCGAGGGCCTTGATGTCGTCGGGAAGCACGAAGTGGCGCCCCTGGGCCGCTGCCCACACCTTGGCCATGCGCACCATCGCGATCGCCCCGCGCACCGAGACGCCGAGGCGGATGGCGCCGTCCTCGCGCGTGGCCTCGGCGAGCTCGGCCACGTAGCGGAGCACGGCGGGCTCGACGTGCACGGTCGCGGCGAGGTCGGCCATATCGGCCACCGCGCTCGTGGTGATGACCGCGGACAGGCCGGCCGAGGGGTTGCGGTCGGAGGCACCGGCGAGGATGCTCTCGGTCACGGCGAGGTCGGGGTAGCCGATCGACGTCTTGATCAGGAAGCGGTCGAGCTGCGCCTCGGGCAGCTTGTAGGTGCCCGCCTGCTCGATGGGGTTCTGCGTCGCGATCACGAGGAACGGGCGACCGGCCTCGTGCGTGACGCCGTCGACTGTGACGCGCGACTCCTCCATGACCTCGAGCAGCGCCGACTGGGTCTTGGGCGATGCGCGGTTGATCTCGTCGGCGAGCACGATCGACGCGAAGATCGGCCCCTTGTGGAACTCGAAGCGGTGCGACTGCTGGTCGTAGATCGTCACGCCGGTGACATCGGAGGGCAGCAGATCAGGCGTGAACTGGATACGTGCGCTGGTGCCCTGCACGGTCGCGGCGAGCGCCTTGGCGAGGCTGGTCTTGCCGGTGCCCGGCGCATCCTCGAGGAGCACGTGGCCCTCCGCGAGCATCGAGGCCAGCACGAGGCCGACGATCTCCTGCTTGCCCTGCACGGCCTTGTCGATGTTCTCGACGAGGCGCTGGAAGGTGCCCTGGAACCAGGCGGCCTGCTCGGGGGTCATGGTCATGAGAGTGTCGTTCCTTGTTCTTCAGAGGTCGAGAGGAGGGAAGGTCATTGCCAGAGGCGGTGCTCGAAGGCGGTGCCGTTGACCATCACCCAGGCCTCGATCACGCCCCGACGGTTACCGAGGTAGCAGCTGAGCCGGCCGCCGTAGCTGCCGTTGCCGTCCATCGTGATCGAGTACGGGCCGCCCCAGACTCCGCCATAGGTCGCGTCGTTGTTGTTGCACCGCACCGAGATGGTCTGTCCCGGATCGAAGTCCTGCGCGTTGAGGTAGAAGTACGCGCAGGTGCCGTCGCTGCAGTTCGGCTGGCCGTTGGCGTCACCGGTGGAGGTGACCCAGGCGCGTGGATTGGGCTTCGGGCCGGAGGTGCCGGCTTCGCTCCGCGTGATCTTCTGCCCCGCGTCGTCCGTCACCTCGACGTCGATCGTGTGGCGCTGGCTGTATCCGTTGCCCACCGTGGTGCTTCCGGTCGCGCCGACGTGCGACCAGCCGCCACCGTCGATCCGGATGCGCACGACCTTGATGCCACGCCCGTTCGCCGAGACGTTCGCGTTCCATCCGAACGTCACGCTCTTCGCGTTCGAGTCCACGGTGACGGAGGGCTGGCGCAACGGACCGTAGGGGTTGCCGGACATCTGGTTCGAGTCAGCGCTCGCATAGGTCTGACCGTCGACCGTCGAGACGGCGCGGACCCGCACGTTGTAGTTCGTGCCGTTCGAGAGGCCGGTGATGACGTTGTTGCCCGGCATCGCCGCCCAGTTGCCCCCGAGGGAGTACTGGTACTGCACCTCGTTCCGTGACGCGCCGTTGAGCGCGCCGGGAGACCAGGTGAGCGTGAGCGACCGATCGCCCTCGGCGACGTTCGACAGCGAGGGCGCACCCGGCTTGTTCACCCCGCGACGCGGTGCCGACATCGGGCTCCAGTCGCCCCAGTCCGCCTTGTTGTGCGCGCGGATGCGGTACGTGTACGGCGTCTCCGAGGTCGGGACCGTCACCGCCTGCGACCTGGCTCCGGCACCCGGCGTGATGGTGTTCCGCAGCGTGCCGCCCTCCCACACCTGCAGCTGGAAGGAGTCGATCGGGTCACCGTTCGCGTTGCCCGGCACCCAGTTCACCTGCATCTGTGCTTCGGTGCCCACGCCCTGCAGCTGTGTGACGGTCGGCGCGGCCGCGGGCATCGGCGGACCTGCCGGCACCTCCGACGCCGACCAGCCGCTCCAGCTCGAGGGCTCGGGAGCACGGTTGTGGGCCTGCACCCGCACCTGGTAGATGCCGCCGTTCTCGAGACCGTCCCAGGTCATCGAGTTCCCCGTCACCTGTTTCTGCGACACCCCGGACGGCGGTGCCGGCGAGATCTCGAGCGTGTAGCTCTCCACCGGAGAACCGGGAGTGGTCGGGGTGGCCCAGGCGACCTTGAGCGACTTGTCGCCGAAGGTCAGCGTCGGCGGGGTCGGGGTGTCGGGACGAGCATCCGGACGGGCGACCGCAGAGGTGCCGGACGGCTTCGACTCGCCGACCCGGTTGGTCGCGGTCACCTGGAAGGTGTACTCGACGTTGTTGGTCAGCCCGTCGAGCGTGCACGTCGTGGAGCGGCATTCCTTCGAGTACGGGTTGCCGCCGACCGACTTCACCGTGTACTTCGTGATCTCGGCGCCGTTGTTCGACGGTGCGCCGTAGGAGACCACGACGGTGCGGTCCTGCACGCTCGAGACGAGCGGGGCACCCGGTGCCTCCGGCACGCCCTGGACGGTCACGACGATCTGACCGTTGGCTTCGCGGTCGGGGTCCTTCGTCGCATCCTGGATGCGATAGCGCACGACCATGGTCCCGACGAAGCTGGGGTCGGGCGTGACGACGACCTGATCGCCCTTGACGGCGGCGCCGCCGGAGCCCGACTCCGTGGCGGCCGTCATCAGCTTGAGCGGCGTCTCCGGGAACGGGTTGTAGTCGTTCGCCAGCACGGGGACCGTGATGCTCTTGCCCTGATCCGCTTCCGAGATCGTGTCGGTGTTGGCTGCAGGCAGCGGGCGGGTCGAGGCGCCGACGCGCACGGTCACGGTGCCGTCGACCGGTTCCGTCGTCCCGTCGGTGATCTCGAGCTTGAGCGAGGCGACCGTACCCTTCTCGACGTCGGACGACGCCTCGACGAGCAGCTTCGAGCCGTCGATCTTGGCGGTGATGCCCTTGCCGGCGCCGCTGACGTACTTGTACTTGTGCGTGCCCTCGTCCTCCGGATCGGGGTCGGTCGTGAGCGCAGCGAGGTCGAGCGTCGACGCCTTCTCCCCCGGGGCGACGATGACCTCTGCCCCCGTGAACACCGGCTGCTGGTTCTCCGGCGGCAGCACGTTGATCGGGATGCTCAGCGTCGCCGTGCGACCCTCGGGGTCGTCGGGGCCCGTACCGTCGGTGACCTCGAAGGTGAGCGAGTCCTGTCCGAAGTACCCGTCGGCCGAGGTGTAGACGAGGGTCGTCTCGTCCTTCACGAGGTCGTCGCCGTTCGCATATACGGCGTTCACCTTGGCGTGCTCGGTGATCCGCGCCGTACCGCCGCCGGCGACGGTGACGAACTTCGAGAGCGGGATCTCCTTGGTCTCGCCGCTCATGACCTCGAGCGGCTTCGTCGAGTCGAGGATCGGCCGGAGGTCCGCTTCGGCCGGAACGAAGATGAAGGCCGATGCGGCCAGTTCGTCCTGGTCGGTGATCGTGTAGCGGATGAGCTGCAGGTTCTCCGTCACGGTGACCCGCACCTTGCCGTTCTCGAGCTGCGTCGCTCCTTCACCGAGCGCGAGCTTGAGGCGGTCGGTCGTGCCGTCCGGGTCCTCGTCGTTCTTGAGGATGTCGAGGTCGGCACTCATCGTGCCGTCGGTGAGGTCGGTCGGGCGCACGCGGTCGTCGCGCGCGACGGGCGCCTGCAGCGGCACGTCCTCGTCGACCGTGATCTGCAGCGCCGCAGTGGCTTCCGCGCCCCGCGCATCGCGGATCGTGTACTGCAGCGACGTCTCGAGCTCGCGGTTCGGCGCCTGCACCAGCACCCGGTCACCCGAGACGCGGGCCGTGATGCCCGTCTCGGTCGGAACCTCGAGACCGTCCTTCACGAGACTGATCTTGTCGCCCTCGGGGTCGGAGTCGTTGAGCATCACCGGTACCGAGATCTCACGGCCGGGTCGCACGACCACGGCATCCTTCACCGCGAAGGGCCTCTGGTTGACCTGCTCGCCCGGAGCGATGCCCACGCGGATCGTGGCGATGCCCTCCTTGCCGAGGCGGTCGCGCACCCGATAGCGGAACACATCGACACCGGAGGAGTCGTCGAACGCCTCGTAGGTGAAGTAGTTCTGCGCGGTCTCGGTGATGCGGCCCTTCGTGGGGCTGGAGGCGATGTCGATCAGCTCGACCGAGTCGCCGTCGGCATCGATGCCGTCGAGAGGGACGGCGATGTTCGCGGTGGATCCGGCGAGCACACGGGCGACCAGATCCTGCGGGCGCGGAGCGGCGTTCGTCTCCTCGTCGACCGGAAGGATCTGGATCGTGACGTAGCCGGCGTCCTTCTGCTGGCGGGAGTCGACGGCCTCATACGTCAGGTAGACCGTCTTCGCGACGGGTCCGGCCTTGAAGCGGATCGTGTCCTGCGAGACGAAGGCCTCACCGTCCTCCGGGTCGACGAGTGGCTCGACCAGCTCGGGCACCACGTGCATGACATCGTCGTTCGGGTGGGTGTCGTTGTCGAGCACCGGGATGGTGACGACGTCGCCGGCGCGCACGATGGCGGTGTCGTCGTTCACGACCGGTTGGAGCAGCTTGTCGGGCGCGGGGATCGGGATCACCACGACCTCGCCCTCGGCCGACTTGGAGCCGTTCGAGATGCGGTATGTGATGCGCGCCTGATCGGTGAGCGAACCCTGGTCGGTGATGCGGAGGGTCTCATGGTTGATGACCGACACCGAGACGCCGGAGTCGTCCTCGATCGAGACCGACTGCACGACGAGGATGCCGCCGGCGGGGTCGACATCGTTGGCAAGCACCCCGATGAGCACGTCACCGCCGGTCGGCAGCAGCGCGACGTCGCGCACGGCGACCGGGGGCAGATCCGTCTCGCTCGCCTCCAGCACGTCGACGCGCACGATCCCCTCCCCGTTCTCGGGACCGGCGGTCGCGAGATACAGCACGTAGTAGGTGCCGGGGGCATCGGCGGTGAAGGTGAACGTCTTGTTGGGGCCGTCGGTCACGATGGTCGCGCCGGGGACCTCGTTCACGCGCCCGAGACGCAGCAGCTCTCGGCCCGAGCTGGTGTCGTTGGCGAGCGGCGCCACCGTGACCTGCTCGCCGACGCGGGTGACGACGTGGTCGGCGTTGGTCTTCGGCTTCGTCGAGCCCTCCGGCCGCACGTCGAGGATCACCGTGGCGGTGGCCGTCTCGCCGTATCCGTCGGCGACCGTGACCTGCACCTCCTTGTGCCCCTGCTGGCTCGCCGTGGCCTTGTAGGTGATCTGACCGTCGGTGTTGAAGTCGACCTCGTCTCCGGGAGCGGCGACCACGTCCTTGAGGTAGACGTCGTCTCCCTCAGGGTCGATCCAGTCCGGGAGGATGTTGTACGAGATCGTGCCGCCGGTCTCGACCGTCAAGGTCGTCCTGCGCTTGGGGACAGGGGCGGTGTTGACGCTCTTGTCGAAGACGGTCAGCGTGACGGCCGCCGTGTCCTTGCCACCGCGGCCGTCGTCGGCCTCGTAGGTGAACGTCGTCGAGCCGGAGGCGCCCTCCTCGACCGCGATCTGCAGTGATCCGCCGTTCTGCACCTGCTGGATCGTGCCGATCGCGGGCTGGGCCTCGGCGAGCGTGGCGACCAGGACGTCGCCGTCGGGGTCGTTGTCGTTGTCGAGCACGGGAAGCATCGTCGTGACACCGGGGCGCACGCCGAAGGTGTCGTCCTCGGCGATCGGAGGAGTGTTCTCCTCCTTGCGCTCGGGGAGCGTCGTCTCCACGGTCTCCTCGGTCGAATCGTCCTCGTTCTCGGTCTCGCCTTCCGGCGGGGTGAGGTCATTCCAGTTGTCGACGCGCTGCAGGCTCTCGTTGGCCAGCCAGGCCGCTCCGCCCACGGCGTCGTTGAGGATGATGACGTCGCGGTTGACACGGAACACGAGGCTCTTCGCGTCTTCGGCGCCGTCGACCTGTGCGTTGACGTCGTTGGTCGTGCCCGGGCACTCGCGGATGAAGGTCGCCGTGCCGGCCCACGCGCCGTAGGTGCATCCGCGCAGCCAGACGGGGGCGGCCGCGGTGCCGTCGCCCCCCGCGTCGACCTCGGTCGGCTCGCTGCCGTCGAGGGGGACGCTGACGAGGGCGTTCGCGGTCGAGATCGCGACCGCGTCGGTGTTCTCGGACGACTGCTGCAGGACCGCCTTGTCGGCGCCGCGGATCTCGGTACGCATGCCACCGGGCGAGGTCACGACCCCGGCAGCGCGATCGAGCACGACCGGTGTGCGTCCAACGGCTGTGATGGTCGGCTTCGCGGCCGCATCGAGATCGCCGACCGACGCTGCGGAGGCGTCGAGAGCCTCCCCCTCGTTGTCCACAGGGACGGTGACGACCTCGCCGCGCTCGGGCGCGAGTCCGAAGACGGTGCCGTCCTTGGCCACTGCGACATCGGCACCGGCACCCAGCTCCGCCACCGGCTCGTTGACCTCGGCCTCGAAGGAGGAGACGCCCTGCGCCGGAACGACCCAGAGCTCGCCGGTCTTCTGGTCGAGGATCGCGGCCGTGCGGTTGCCCAGCGCGACCTTCGAGGAGGAGGGGACCTTCGCGGAGTCGTTGAGCGAGACGCGCGCCGGATCGACGGCGGTCAGGGTCGAGGCGTTCTCATCGACGACGAGGATGTTGCTCGTGTCCTGCAGGATGTCGTAGTTCTCACCCGTGGTGCGCAGGCCACCGTCGAGGATGGTCGATTCGTTGTTGAAGTGCCCCACGAGCAGGCTCGAGGTCTTGGTGATCCAGACGCCGCCGTCGTTCAGATCGACCTTGGTGGTCGGGAATCCCTCATAGGTGAAAGCCATCGTGGTGATGGCGATGACGCCGACGGTGACGCCGGCGGCCGACGCCAGCGTCTTCGGTCGTGCGCGCATCCAGGACAACGCCTTCATTCCCGGTTCCCCCCCAGGGTGACACTCTTCGATTGCTCCTGTGCAGTCCCGACGGGCCCACCGAGCACCCGTTCATCCTAACTGCGTCCTGGAATACTGCTCCATGGGGATATTTGCCCATCGCCGAGGGTCAGGCTCGCCAGCACCCCGCGATGTGGTCGTCGACCATCCCGCCCGACTGCATCAGCGCGTACATGGTGGTCGGCCCGACGAAGCGGAACCCGCGACGGCGCAGTTCTGTGCTCAGCGCCGTCGATTCCGACGTGACGGCCGGGACGTCGGCGAAGGATGCCGGGCGATCGCCCGCGGCCGTCGGAGCGAACGACCACATGAGCGCGTCGAACTCGCCCTCGGCCATGCCCCGGACGATGCGGGCGTTGCCGATGGTCGCCTCGATCTTCGCGCGGTTGCGGACGATGCCGGCATCGCCCATCAGACGCTCGACGTCGGACTCGTCGAACTCCGCGACGATCTCGGGCTCGAATCCCGCGAACACCTCGCGGAACCGCGGCCGCTTGCGCAGGATCGTGATCCATGAGAGCCCCGCCTGGAAGCCCTCGAGCGCCATCTTCTCGAACAGCGCACGATCGCCGTGCAGGGGCGTGCCCCATTCCTCGTCGTGATAGCGGCGGTACTCATCGTCGTCGCCCACCCAGGCGCAGCGGTCGCGGGCGTCGGGGCCCGTGAGAAGAGAGGTCATCCGCTCAGGCTAGCCGCGGGGACCGACACCGCCTTCAACCGAAGGTGGCCGCGTCGATCACGAACCGGTACCGCACGTCGGAGGCGAGCACGCGCTCATATGCGGTGTTGATGTCGGAGGCGGGGATGACCTCGATCTCGGCGGCGATGCCGTGCGCGGCGCAGAAGTCGAGCATCTCCTGTGTTTCGCGGATGCCGCCGATGTTGCTGCCGGCGAGCGAGCGTCGGCCGCCGATCAGCGACATCACGCCGACTTCGAGGGGCTCTCCGGGAGCACCGACGCACACCATGGTGCCGCCGACGTCGAGCAGGCCCAGGTACGAGCGCAGGTCGATCACGGCGCTCACGGTGTTGAGGATCATGTCGAACGACGAGCGCAGGTCGCGGAAGGTGCCGCGGTCGCTCGTGGCGCGATAGTGGTCGGCACCGAGCCGCAGACCGTCTTCCTTCTTGTTCAGGGTCTGCGACAGCACGGTCACCTCGGCACCGAGCGCGTGTGCGATCTGCACGCCCATGTGTCCGAGCCCGCCGAGACCGACCACGGCGACACGGGTGCCGGGTCCGACGTTCCCGTGCCGCAGCGGCGAGTACGTCGTGATGCCGGCGCAGAGCAGCGGGGCGGCGACATCCAGCGCCAGCGCGTCCGGGATGCGCAGGACGAAGGCCTCGGTGACGACGACCTGCTCGGAGTACCCGCCCTGGGTGACGGTGCCGTCACGGTCGGTGCTGCCGTAGGTGAGCACGGCCCCCTGCGTGCAGAACTGCTCCTCGTCGCGCAGGCAGTTGCGGCACTCGCCGCACGAGTTCACCAGGCATCCGACGCCGACGCGGTCGCCCACCGCGTGCCGGGTGACGTCCGCGCCGACCGCCGCCACCGTGCCGGTGATCTCATGCCCGGGAGCGAGCGGATACTGCTGCGGACCCCAGTCGCCGCGCACGGTGTGGATGTCGGAGTGGCAGATCCCGGCGAAGGCGACGTCGATCAGCACGTCGAGTGGGCCGAGCTCGCGCCGTTCGATCACGGTCTTCTCGAGCGGGGCCGCTTCACGGGGCGCGGCATAGGCGTTCACGGCAGACATCTCGGGCTCCTCGGATCGGGTACCAGCTGAGACTACCCAGCCCCGGATGGGAATCGGCCATCCGTGCGGATCGGCGATTGTCAAGGCCGGGTGCGCTCCGCTCGGCCACGTCTAGGCTCACGCCATGACCACCACCGACGACACGATCTCCGAGTACCTCACCCGCTACGCGGACAGCCTCACCGCGTTCGATGCCGAGACCGCGGCGGGGCTGTGGTCGACGCCCGGGACGATCGTGAACGACCGTTCCTCTGGTGTGCTGGAATCCCGCGACGCCATGATCGACGGTCTGCGGCAGTCCTATCCGATCTACCAGCGGCTGGGCCTGGCCTCCGTCGGATTCGAGCTGCGCGAGCGCCGCGATCTCTCCGACCGTCTCGTGCTCGTCCGGGTGCGCTGGCTGTTCTTCGACGCCGGCGGCGCGCAGCTGACCGACACCGACAGCTACTACCTCCTGCGCGACGAAGACGCGGCGGGCCTGCAGGCCTGCGTGTGCGTCGAGACCGATGCCGCCGAGAAGCTCCAGGCGCTGGCCGCCGCGCGCGGCGTGGACCTCACCGCCGCACCCTGAGAACGACACCCGACGCAGGAATCCCGCCTCGATCGTGAAGACGGGGCGGGATTCCTGGACCACGAACCGTGGGCGGGTCAGCGCTGCTTCTTCTTCAACGCCTTCTCCTGGATCGGAGCCTGGCCGGTCGCCGCGAGGTCGGCGTAGTACGCACGGGCCTCATCCTGACGCTGCTTCTCCAGGCCGCTCGCGATGGGGGCACGCACGTGCTCGGGCTCGTAGCCGAACGCGTTCACGAGGTCGAGCGCATACGGGCGCAGGCGGGCGCACAGGCGGTCGATGTAGCTCGACACGGCCGCGGCGCGCTGCGTCGACAGACGTCCGTTGATGAGGTGCCAGGCGAGGTGCTTCTCGATGAGCTGCAGACCGAACAGGTCGCGCAGCCACGTGAGGACCTTCTTCGTGTCCTCGTCGTCGATCTGGTGCACGGCGTCGGTGAACGCCTCCCACTGCAGCAGTTCGCCGTGCGCGCGGGCCGCCTCGATGAGCTCTGCCTGGTTCTCGTTGAACAGGCGGGCTCCGAGTGCCTTGTCCTTCGCGCCGGGGCGCAGACGCGAGGCGATGTCGGCCACCATCTGCTGCACACGGCCGGCGAGCAGGTCATGCTGCTGCTCCTCGCGCAGTCCCCGCTCGACCGAACGACTCACCTGCCCGAAGTCGGACACGGCCTGACCGAGCTGGCGGAGACCGGCGCCGTGGAACAGCTTGCCCGCGGTCATGCCGACCGCGAACTTCGCGAGCGCCGCCGCATCCTTGCCCTGGAACTGCTTGGCGTAGTCGGTGAGCAGACGCTTGCCGACGAGCTGCAGCAGCACGTTGTTGTCGCCCTCGAACGTCACGTAGATGTCGAGGTCGGCGCGCAGACCCACCAGACGGTTCTCGAACATGAAACCGGCGCCGCCGGTGGCCTCGCGGGCCTCCTGCAGCGTGTCGAGAGCATGCCACGTCGACAGCGGCTTGAGAGCGGCGGCCAGTGTCTCGAGGTCTTCGCGGTCGGCCGGAGTGTCGGTGCGACCGGAGAAGACGCCGTCGAACTTCTGCAGGAACTCGTCGTGCGCGAAGATCTGCGCGTACGTCGTCGCCAGGCGCGGGAGCAGACGGCGCTGGTGCTTGCCGTAGTCCATGAGCACGACCTCCTGCCCGTCCGCGCCGTCGAACTGGCGGCGCTGGGTGGCATAGGTGATCGCGATGTGCAGACCGAGAGCTGAGGCCCAGGATGCCGCGCCGTCGAGCGACACGCGCCCCTGCACGAGGGTGCCGAGCATGGTGAAGAAGCGGCGGCCGGGGCTGTCGATCGCGCTGGAGTACGTGCCGTCGGCCGCGACATCGCCGTAGCGGTTGAGGAGGTTGGTGCGTGGGATGCGCACGTGGTCGAACGACAGGCGCCCGTTGTCGATACCGTTGAGCCCACCCTTGAGGCCGTCGTCCTCGCGGCCGATGCCGGGAAGATCGACGCCGTCGTCGCCGCGCAACGGCACGTAGAAGCAGTGCACGCCGTGATTGACGCCGTTGGTGATGAGCTGCGCGAAGACCGTCGCCGCGATGCCGTGCAGGGCCGCGTTTCCGAGGTACTCCTTCGTCGCCCCGCGGAACGGGGTGTTGATGACGAACTCCTCCGTCTCGGGGTCGTAGGTCGCGGTCGTTCCGACGGCCGCGACGTCGGAGCCGTGACCGATCTCGGTCATGGCGAAGGCGCCGGGGATGGACAGGTCCATCACCCCGGGGAGCCACTTCGCGTGGTGCGCCTCGGTGCCGAGCTGCAGGATCGCCGAGCCGAAGAGCCCCCACTGCACGCCCGACTTGATCTGCAGGCTGGGGTCGGCCACCACGAGCTCCTCGAAGCCGGCGATGTTGGCGCCGTTGTTCTCCTCGCCGCCGAGCGACTTGGGAAACGCGCGGTGCACGGCCTTGTTCTCGACCAGCAGGTGCAGCTGGCTGAGCACGCGCTCGCGGTGCTCGTCCTTGCCGAGCTCGTCCTTGCGCCAGAACGCCGAGTCCTTGATCATCTCGCGGGCCTGGCGGCGCACGTCACCCCACGTACCCATCAGGGCGTCGTTGACGCGGGCGACATCCAGGCGCAGGTGCGCATCCGCGGTGTCGGTGGAGGGGCGAGTCGTCTTCGGACGGACGGCGGCGTCGACCATGAGCGTTCCTCTCAGAGGGAAGTGGGAATACTGCCATGGTAGGTCTGCCACAACCACGGGCGAAGTGCTCTGTCCACTTCCTCCAACACTCGGCGGGCACATCTCCCCGCCACGTTGTCGTCAGACCACAGTCCGCGCCGGCGCCACCGCGTTCGGGGTCACCGTTCGCGGCGTCGTCGGCTGCCGCTCGCCCCCGGCCTCCTGCCAGCGCCGCCTCGTCCCCGCACTCAACCGCCCCCAGGTCCGGTCACGGATGAAGATCGCATCGATCGCGATCATCGTGAGCGAGAACCACGGCAGTCCCATGAGCACCGCGATGCCGATGTGGAAGGAGAGGATGCCGAGCAGACCGATCAGCCGCGTCGGACGTGTCAACAGCATGAGGGGGAAGGCGACCTGCAGGATGATCGACCCCCAGCTCGCGATCGTGACCATCGGCCCCCAGGCGGTGACGAGGTCGCTGAGCACCGGCCAGGTGCCGAACCGTGCCGTCTGCAGCGGGTTGTAGATCGCGTACCCCTCTTCCCACGGGGCACCCCCGGCCTTGTACAGTGCCCCCGAGGCGTACACGAAGCACACCTGCGCGGTGAGGGCGACGAGGGCGAGGTTGTGGAACATGGTTCCCAGCAGCGCCGGCTGGCTGTTCGGGGCGAACCACTCCCCCGACTTCGCCCGACGCCTCGCGTCCAGCGACCACCGGGCCGCGGGGTCGGCGAAGAACAGCAGCAGCAGGGCGATGCGGAACATGTTGTCGCCCTGATCGCCGACCATGTCGTTGGCCTCGATGAAGCCCACCCAGAGGCAGAAGAAGATCGGGAGCACGATCCGGAACCGCCAGCCCAGGACGAACAGCACCGCAAGCACCCCGAGGAGGAGGTAGAGCGCCGTGTACAGCGCGTCGTTGCCCATCGCGGCATGGAAGGCGCTGAACACCCAGATCTTCGGGAACTCGCTCACCGGCTCGGCGAGCTCGCCGTTCCAGGCCGATCCGGATCCGAACGTGTAGAGGCGGGTGCTGAAGTTCGAGGCCAGCAGGCCGATGGCGGTGACGCCGAAGAGGATGCGTGTGACCGCGAGCCCGTAGAGTGCCTTCTTGCCGTTGAAGAGCCAGTCGCCGACGAAAGCAGAGATGCGGTCGATCGCCGAGAGCACCATCGCCCAGAGCCCGCCGATCATCGACGAGGCGAACGTCAGCAGCCGGGTGAGGAACGACCGCGGGGGCACAGTGCTCGCAGGAGCGGGCGCGGGTTCACGAGGAGGGACGGGAGGCGTGGACACCGGCGCCGGCGCGGTCGTCGTGCTCCGGGGCAGGGCTTCCTTCTTCGTCACGTCCTGCTTCGCGCCGGGCTTCCGCGGCGCGGTCCTCGTCGGCGCGCTCACGGCTGGATCCTCTCGAACTGGGTGCGGAAGGTGTCCGCGAAGTTCTCACGGCTCTGCCCTTCCTCTTCTATGGGAAGTCTCCATCCGGTGGTCGAGAACGTCGGATCGGGGCGCTGTGCGCTCGGATCGTTGCGATCCTCGTACGGGACCACGTTCTGACGACTCACGCGGTACTGCACTTTGACCACGGCATCCGCACCCCAGATCGCATAGGCCACCTGGGTCGCGTACGCGGTGGAGAGGTGCTCTTCGACCATGTACGCCTCCGTCGACGGGTTGTCGCCCTCGAGCTTCTCGAACGAGCGCACCATCCACTCCTCCCCGTCGTCCTCCGCGAAGTCGAGACCGACCACGGCCTGCTGATCGGCGTTCAGCTTGTTGTAGGCGTTCATCTGTCCGCTCGCCACCTCGCTGGACTGGATACCGGCGCGGGGCGGGAAGAGGTTGTAGCGGATCATCGACAGCTCGACGTCGGTGGCGCTGACCCAGCCGGTCTCGACCTGCTCGCCGTCCTTCTCGATGACGGCACGGACGTTGAAGTGGTAGTCGCCGTTGATCGGCTCCGGCGCGAAGACGCTCCAGGACTGTCCGAACATCGGCAGCATGTACCCGGCCAGCACCTCCTGTGTGGGGATCTCCCGCAGGGCTGAGTACGGCGCGATCCACAGGAAGGACGCCCCGATATGCCACAAAGTCAGGAGGCAGGCGGCGAAGGCGATGAGCTTCACCCACCAGGTCGGACGCGGACGCACCACGGCCGTGTCACCCGACGCGGACACGTCGGCCTCCGGTGAGGACTCGAGTTTCGTGCTCATTCACTTCCCTCCGTACCGCCGAGGGTCGGGACCGCCGTGGGGAAACGGTCCCGACCACTCAGCGTTTCTGCATCGCGATCACTCCGTCTGCACCTGGGGCCGTCGGGATCTCGCGAGTCTCATCGCCCCCAGGCCGAGCATGAGGAGCAGTGCGGCCAGAGCGATCCATCCGCCCTGGACCTGTCCGCCTGTCGTGGCCAGACCCGACGCCACCACCTGGAACGAGGCCGATACGCTGCCGGACGTCGCTCCGGTCAGCGTCACGGTGTGGGTTCCGAGATCGGTGTCGGTGGGAACGGTCCAGGTGAAGGTGACCGTGCCCTGCGCGTTCGCGACCTGGCTTCCCAGCGCCGCGGGGGCGGAGGTCATGACACCCGTCACCGTCTCGCCGGGCCTGAAGCCCGTGCCGACCGCGGTCTGTTGCTTGCCACGCTCCAGCACCGGGGACTTGAGCGCGATGGCGATGTTCCCGGTCGGGTCGGCCGCCGCGTCCGCCGAGGCGCTGGCGGTGGCATCGGCGGATGCCGCAGCCGTGGCTTCGGCCGAGGCGTCAGCTGCAGCCGATGCCGATGCCGTGGCCGACGACGAGGCGTTCGCCGCCGCTGCCGCCGAGGCGTTCGGATCCGCATCGGCCGAAGCCGAGGCATCCGCCGCGCTGGTGGAGGTCGCGTCGTTCTGCGCTGCCGCCTGAGCCGCTGCCGCCGCAGAGGCATTCGCCGCTGTGGTGGCCGTGGTCGAGGCATCCGTGGAGGCATCGGTGGTCGCCGCCGCCTGGGCCGCGGCGTTGGCCGACACATCCGCCGCAGCGGATGCCTGGCTGGTCGCGTCTGCGAGTGCCGCAGCCACTGCCGCTGCTTCCGCCGAGGCGTTGCTGTCGTCGTCGGCCTGCGCAGAGGCCGACGCCGACGCGGA
>NZ_DFQP01000021.1:0-214 GCF_002377845.1 Microbacterium sp. UBA3486 | reverse complement strand
CAGAGGCCGACGCCGACGCGGAGGCGTTGGTGTTGATCTCCGCCGATGCGTCCGCCGAGGCGACCGCATCCGAAGACGCATCGGTCGAGGCGTTCGCGATGGCTGCCGCGCTCGCGTTCGACGCCGCGCTCGTACTCGCATCCGACGTGGCCGATGCGTCGGCCGCGGTGTTCGTCGTGGCGTCGGCCAGCGCTGCCGCCTGGGCGGCGATCGC
>NZ_DFQP01000100.1:0-43790 GCF_002377845.1 Microbacterium sp. UBA3486 | reverse complement strand
CGACGCCCCTGCGCCTGCGTGCACACGAGGTGCGCGCCGCTCGCGCCGCAGCCGCCGGTCGCGACCGCGATGCCCTGCGGGCAGCCGCCGATGGCCTCGATCTGCTCACCGCCTGGCAGCAGTCGTTCGGCGCTCTCGACCTGCAGGCGTCGGTCGCGATGCACGGCAGCGACCTGATGTTCGCTGGACTCTCCGCGGCCGCTCGACGGCGCGACCCCTCCCTCCTGTTCGAGTGGTCGGAGCGTGCGCGGCACCTCAGCCAGCAGGTCGCCCCCGTGCGCCCCCCGCACGACGAATCCCTCGCGGTCGATCTGGCGGAACTGCGCATGCTCCGTGCCGAGCTGGCCGGCGCCGACTGGACGACGGATGCGAGGGTGCGCGCCCTCCGTGATCGGGTGCGCGAACGACAGTGGGCGGCGACCGGCTCAGGCGGCACGCGCGAACGGCTCGGACTCACGGAGGCGATGGCGCTGCTCGATCCCGACCTTGCCGTCCTGTCATACGTGTTCACCGGCACCGATCTGCATGCGGTCGTGGTGACGGCCACCGGAGCGACCGTCGTCGATCTGTCCTGGTCGCGGGTGCAGTCGGCGCTCGACGGCCTCCGCGCCGACCTCGACATGGCCGCCCTGACCCGTGGCGGCCTGATGGGCGAGGTCACCGAAAGGGCGCTCGCCTCGCGCCTGGCGATCCTCGACGCCGAGCTCCTCGCGCCGCTGCTGCTCGCCGCGCCGTCCGCAGCGAGACTGGCCATCACGGTACCCGGAGCGCTCGGTGGAGTTCCGTGGGCGATGCTCTCCGGCATGTCGGGGACCCCGTTCACGCTCGCGACATCCGTCTCGCGCCTGCTGGCCGGCCCCTCCCGCACGATCACGCGACCGGCCTCGGTCGGATTCGCCGCCGGCCCGCGTGTCGCTCGCGCCGGTGACGAGGTCGAACGGGCAGCGGCGGCCTGGCGACGCGCCGGGGTGGCACCGCAGACCCTGCTGACCGGGGAGGCGACGGTCGCCGCGGTCACCGAACTCGCCGCAGCCACCGATGTGCTGCACATCGCGGCGCACGGCAGGCACGCGGTGGACAACCCGCTGTTCTCCGGATTCGAGCTCGCCGACGGCATCCTCTTCGGCTACGACGTCGATCTCATTCCGCGGGTCCCGGCGACGGTGATCCTCTCGGCCTGTGAGCTCGGACGCTCGTCGGTGCGCTGGGGCGAGGAGGCATTGGGCATGACGCGGGTGTGGCTGCACGCCGGTGCCGACTGCGTGATCGCCGCCCCCGTCGCGGTCCCCGATGATGTGGCCGGCGATCTGCTCAGCGCTGTGCACACCGGTCTCTCCGCGGGTGCCGCACCGGCCGTCGCGCTCGCGAGGGCCGCGGTCGACACCGGCGTGAACGCGCCGTTCCAGTGTCATGGAAACGGATTCTGACTTTTCCTCCATTCGGTGTATCAGAACCGATGCCGCACGCTCCTGTTCTTCGGAAGGTGCCATGCGAAGGGCCTCGAAGGGTGAGGCGCGAGGGAGGCGCAGTCGGATCTGGGGATCGGGCGCACTGGGGAGCGCGAGTACGACACGGACACCATCTGCTCGGGGGCGTCGCGGCATGCAGCCGCGACACCCTCAGAGGGCCTCGACGATCTGGGGACGTCGGGGCCCTTGGGGTGTCCGACAGCGTCCGGGCTCAGGCGACCAGCACCGCGTATCCGGCCGCGCGGAGGGCGGCGAGCACCTCGGGATCCGCTCCGGCGTCCGTGATGACGGTCGGGAAGAGGTCGACGCCGCCGACCGTCGAGAACGCCTCCACGCCGAGCTTGCTGCCGTCGGTCACCACGACCGCACGCCGGGCCCGCTCGGCCATCATCCGGTTCACCGCGGCTTCGCGCTCGTCCTGCGTGGTCGCACCGGCGACGGCGTCCATCCCGTTCACGCCGATGAAGGCGATGTCGAGCCGCACCCCGCGCAGCAGCTGCTCCACGAACGGGCCGACCAGTTCGTAACTGCGCGAGTGGATGACGCCGCCGGTGACGACGACCTTGATGTCGGGGCGGGTGGCGAGCTGGGCGGCGATGTTCACGGCGTTGGTGACGACCGTGATGCCGCCGTTGCCCGAGAGGTCGTCGCGCGCGGCGAGCGCTGCGGCGATGGCGGTCGTGGTGGTTCCGCCCGAGAGTCCGACGACCATGCCGGGGGCGACCAGGCCGGCGGCGGTCTGCGCGATGCTCGCCTTCTCGTGCGTGCGCAGGTGGCTCTTGTAGCGGATGGGCAGCTCATAGGCGACGGTCTGCGCCACCGCACCGCCATGGGTGCGGGTGAGCAGGCGCTGCTCGGCGAGGGTGTCGAGGTCTCGGCGTGTGGTCGCCGACGAGGCCTCGAACCGTTCGACCAGCTCTTCGACCGTGACCTCGCCCTTCGCGGCCAGGAGGTCGAGGATCGCGTTCAGCCGAGCCGCCCGCTTCATCAGGCGACCGATTCCGCCGGCTGCAGCGCGAACATCCGCAACATCCGCGCCGCTTCACCGGCGAGGGCGTCGCGGGCGGGGGCGAGGTACTTGCGGGAGTCGACGAGACGCTCATCGGCGTCGAGCTTCTCGCGCACCGCCCGCGTGAAGAACCCGTTCAGATGCGTGGAGACGTTGATCTTCGTCATGCCCGCCCGCACGGCGTCGGCGATCACGGCATCCGCGACGCCGGAGGACCCGTGCAGCACCAGCGGCACCGGCAGGGCCTCGTGCAGTCGTGCGATCAGGTCGAGGTCGAGGGACGCCGTGCGGTCGGTCATCGCGTGCGAGGAACCCACCGCGACCGCGAGCGCATCGACGCCGGTGGCCGCGACGAACGCACGCGCCTCGTCGGGGTCGGTGCGCACACCCGGAGCGTGCGCCCCGTCCTTGCCCCCCACCTCGCCGAGCTCGCCCTCGACGTAGACCCCCGCCTCGCGGGCACGGGCGGCGACCTCCGCCGTGAGAGCCACGTTGTCGTCGTAGGGCAGGGCGCCGCCGTCGAACATGACCGAGCCGAAGCCCAGTGCGATGGCCTCGTCGACCAGTTCGGGCCGCTCAGCGTGATCGAGGTGCACAGCCACGGGCGTCTGCGCGCGCCTGGCCACCGCGAGCGTGGCGAGCGCAATGGGCTCGAGCCCGCCGTGATAGTCGGCGCAGTTCTGCGAGATCTGCAGGATGACGGGCAGCTGCGCGAGGGCGGCGGCCCGCACCAGCCCCTCGGCGGTCTCGAGGTGGATCACGTTGAAGGCGCCGATGCCGGTGCCTTCGGCGGCAGCGGCGGAGACGAGGTCGCGAGCGGAGACGAGGGTCACGAAGGGTCCTTCCGGAACGATTCAGGATGGGGATGCGAGATGCGGAGCTGTTGTTCGAGCTCCGTCCAGCGCGACGAGATGTCGCCGGCCAGCGGGGTCAGCACCGCGGCGGCGGACCAGGCGGTGGCCCGGCGAAGGATCTGCTCGGGATCGCGCACCCCCTCGGCGTACAGCACGGCGCAGGCGGCGACCCCGGCGTCACCGGCGCCCGTCGGGTTGCCCGCGAGGGGTTCGCCGAGGCGAGCGTGCACGAGTGCGGACGCCGTGACCGCGAGCATGCCCTCGGCCCCCAGCGAGAGCAGGACGAGTTCGGTGCCCCGGGCGATCAGCGATCGGGCCCCTTCGACAGGGTCGGCGATGCCTGTGGCCTCGACCAGCTCGGCCGCGTTGGGCTTGAGCACTGTGGCTCCGGCGTCCGCCGCGCGCAGCAGAGCGGGTCCGGAGGTGTCGACGATCACCGGCACTCCGGCGTCCTTCCCCACCGCGATGAGCATGGGGAGCAACGACTCCGGCGCGCCAGGCGGCACACTGCCGGACACGACCAGCACTCGCGCACCCGACAACCGTTCGACGACCTCGGCGAGCAGCGCCGCCCATTCGGCATCGGTCGGATTCGCACCCCGCTCGTTGATGATCGTGGTGTCGCCGAGCGCCTCATCGACCACCGCGATGCTGCGGCGGGTCTCCGCGGCGACCGCTACCAGCGCGTTCGGCACACCGCTCGTGCGCAGCTCCGCGGCGAACTCCTCACCGACCCGACCGCCCACGGTGGTGACCGCGAGCACGTCCGCACCCTCGGCGTGCGCCACCCGCGCGACGTTGAGTCCTTTGCCGCCGGCACGAGCGGCCCCGGCATCCGCCCGGTGCGTTCCGCCCTCGACGAGCCGATCGATGCGCCAGGTGAGGTCGAGGGCGGGGTTCGGAGTGACGGTGAGGATCATGTGAGCTCCCGTGCGCGGAGGGCGGCACCCAGCAGCCCTGCGTTGCCGGAGAGCTCGGCGGGGACCAGCGCCGGGATGCGATGGAAGCTGAGCCGGGCGGCCAGGCGCGTGCGCAGCTCATCGAACAGGGCGCCGCCGGCGCGGGAGAGTCCGCCGCCGATGACCACTGCTTCCGGCGCCACGACGGCGGTGAGCTGAGCCAGAGACATCGTGAGCGCGTCGAGCGCGGAGTTCCAGATCTCCCCGGCCACCTCGTCGCCGGCCGCCGCGCGGGCGATCACGTCCTTCGCTCCGTCCGGAGCGATCCCGGTCGCCGCGCGATACCGCCGGGCGATGGCACCGGCCGAGGCGACGGCTTCGAGGCAACCGCGTGCGCCGCACGCGCAGATCGGCCCGTCCGCGATCGGGGAGTGCCCGATCTCACCCGCGTAACCGCCGGCGGTGTACGGGACGCCCCCGACCAGCAGCGCACCGGCGATCCCCGTGCCGATCACGAGCACCACCGAATCGGCGTAGTCGCGCGCGCCACCGAGTCGGCGTTCCGCCCAGCTGGCGGCACGGACATCGTGGTCGAAGGCCACGGGCAGCCCGAGGCGTTCAGCGGCGAGGTCGCGCAAGGGCGAGTCGTGCCAGCCGAGGTTGCTCGCGAAGACGCCCAAGCCGGCATCCGCATCGACGATCCCGGGCACGACGAGTCCCACCGCCTGCGGCACGACAGAGGGGTGCGCGGCGCGGAGCTCCTCGGCCAGCACCTCGAGACGCTCGAGCAGCACCTGCGTGCGGTCGCCCTCGGCGATCGGCGTGGGCGTGCGGCGCAGTCCGAGGGCGGTGCCGTCGGCGTCGAACAGGGCCGACTTGATGTCGGTGCCGCCCACGTCGAACGCCAGCACGGGGGCACCGACGCCGAGCGTGCGCACGGCGGCGAGCTTCTCACCGGTCGCGTCTCGCTCGACGTCGGGAACGGCATCCGTCCCGTCAGCTCGGGTCATGGTCAGCTCCGGCGGCGGGTTGCGTCATGCATCCAGGATGACGGATCGCGTGAGGTTGCGGGGCTGGTCGGGGTCGAGGCCGCGAGCGACGGCGCGGTCGAGCGCGGTGCGGTGCAGGCGCACGAGGTCGGCGAGCGGGTCGATCGACCGCTGCTCGAAGCGGGCGCCGGTGGCCTCGACCTGCGCAGCGAGTCCCTCGGGAGCCTCGCCGAACTGCCAGGTGACGCGGCCAGGGGCCGCGATCGCGATCGGACCGTGCCGGTAGTCCATCGAGGGGTACGCCTCGGTCCACGACTGCGAGGACTCGCGCAGCTTCAGCGCGGCCTCGTGGGCGAGGCCGATCGTCCATCCGCGTCCGAGGAACGTGTACTGCTCCGCGTCGCGCAGCTCGTCGTCGCCGTCCTCGGCGAGCACGGCCTCGGCATCGGCGATGGCGCCGGAGAGGTCTTCGCCGAGCGACGCCCGGAAGAGCGCCAGCGCGGTGGTCGCGAATCGCGTCTGCACGACCGACTGCTCATCGGCGAACGGGAGCAGCACCGCCTCGTCGGCGAGCGAGACGAGCGGCGAATCCGGATCGCCGATCACTCCGATGGTCGGGATGCGCCCCTTGATGCGGTCGACGAGCTCGAGCACCTCGCTCGTGGTCCCGGAACGGGTGAGGGCGACGACGGCGTCGTATCCGCGGTCGAGGAAGGCCTCGGACGCCGCGTAGGCGTCGGTCTCACCCTGACCGGCGGACTCGCGCAACGCGGCGTACGACTGCGCCATGAACCACGACGTACCGCATCCGACGACGGCGATGCGGGCCCCCGATGCGGGGAGCAGAGCCTGCTCGGCCTTCAGATCGGCCGCCCGCGCCCACATCTCCGGCTGGGAATTGAGTTCTTCGCGCATGTGTGCGCCGGGCAGCGATTCGGACATCGAGGTGCCTTTCTGGCGATAAGTTGCAGACTTGTGATCGTTTGAAGCCTAATTCGATCATAGTATGGCGTCGAATCACAACACCAACAGCTTTACCTTGATTTGTTTGTTCTCCTGACAAATAATCAGACGAGTTCCACCCTCGACGTCGACCCCGGCCGAAGTCGAGAGCCCCGAGCCCCGGCTTGAACGATCGCGGCTGCCTCATGGCGAAACGATCACCCACGCACTGTCGCGTGATGTGCTTGCGACTGTGCACCACACCCCCTCCCGAAGCGGCCCTGCCGCCGAGGGTTCGGACATCACAGTGAGGAATGCAATACACATGAAGAAGTCACTGCGGTTCGGCGCCGCCGCCATTGCGGCCGTCGCCACGCTCTCGCTCGCTTCGTGCGGGTTCGGCGGTTCGTCCGGCGACAGCGGAGGCGGGGACGGCTCGACCACCCTCGACCTCCTCGTCCCCAGCTACTCCGACGGCACCAAGGCCAACTGGGAGACGGTGATCGACGGGTTCGAGAAGGCCAACCCCGACATCAAGGTCAAGCTCGAGGTGCAGTCGTGGGACAACCTCGAGAAGGTCGTCTCCACCAAGATCCAGGCCGGCGAGGCACCGGATATCTACAACGGCGGACCCTTCGCGGGCTTCGTCGGCGATGAGCTGCTCTACCCGACGAAGGACGTCGTCTCCGACGACACCTACTCCGACTTCCAGGAGTCGTTCCTCAAGAACGCCGAGGTCGACGGGACCGCCTACGCGCTGCCGATGATCGCCTCGGCGCGCGCCCTGTTCGTCAACAACGCGCTGCTCGACCAGGCCGGCGTCGAGGCGCCGACCAACTGGGATGAGCTGCTGGATGCCGCCACCAAGGTGTCCGCACTCGGCGGCGGTGTCGCCGGCTACGGCATGCCACTCGGATCGGAAGAGGCGCAGGCAGAAGCGGCCGTGTGGCTGTGGGGCGGCGGCGGATCGTTCGGCGATGCCTCCGAGATCACGATCGACACCCCGGAGAACCTCCCCGGTGCCGAGCAGATCAAGAAGATGATCGACGCCGGTGCGACGCAGGCCGACCCGGGTTCCACGCAGCGCTCCCCCCTGATGGACATCTTCATCCAGGGCAAGATCGGCATGCAGGTCGGCCTCCCGCCGACGGTCGGCCAGATCAAGGAGAACAACCCCGACCTGGACTACTCCATCGTTCCGATCCCGACGAAGGACGGCTCGCCCTTCACCCTCGGCGTCATGGACCAGCTGATGGCGTTCCAGAACGATGGTGACAAGCAGGAGGCGATCACCAAGTTCTTCGACTACTACTACTCCGCCGACGTCTACGTGCCGTGGGTGCAGGCCGAGGGTTTCCTGCCGGTCACCAAGTCCGGCGCCGAGCAGCTCTCCGGCGAAGAGGCCCTCAAGCCGTTCCTCGACGTGCTGCCCGACGCGCAGTTCTACCCGTCGACGAACCCGAAGTGGTCCGCTGCCGACGGTGCGTTCAAGTCGCTGTTCGGTCAGATCCAGTCGAAGCCGGCACAGGACGTGCTGACCGAGATCCAGGCACAGGTCGACGCGGGCTGAGCCCGCTGATCGGAGAGGTTCGGGTACCCGAATGAGCCAGAAGACAGAGTCCTCGAACCTCGCGGGGGCGGCGAAGAGCCGCCCCCGCACTCCGAAGACCCCGGATGCCACGCGTGGCAGGCCGGGCGGAAAGGATCTTCTCCAAGCGCTGCCGTGGATCGCACCGGCGCTGCTGCTCATCATCGGCGTCGTGCTGTTCCCCGCCGGGGTGATGTTCTTCAACTCGACGCGTGACATCTCCCTGTCGGGCCTCGACAAGGGGTCCGTGGGCTTCGACAACTTCGTCACGGTCTTCACGTTCACCGAGTTCTGGCCGATCTTCTTCCGCACGATCGTGTGGGTGGTCGCGGTCGTGACCCTCACGGTCGTGATCTCGCTCGGTCTGGCGCAGATCCTGAACAAGGCCTTCCCCGGGCGCCAGCTCGTGCGCATGGCCGTGATCGTGCCGTGGGCCGCATCCGTCGTGATGACGACCATGGTGTTCTACTACAGCCTCGAGCCGTACTTCGGCATCTTCAACAAGTTCCTCTACGACATCGGGCTCTCCGATGACGCGGTGGGCTACGGCTGGACGAAGAACCCCGCGACGGCCTTCACCTGGTCGATCGTGATCGCGATCTTCGTGTCGCTCCCCTTCACGACCTACACGATCCTCGCCGGACTCCAGTCGGTCCCGGCCGACGCGATCGAGGCGGCGAAGATGGACGGCGCCGGCCCTGCCCGCACCTACTGGTCGATCGTGCTGCCGCAGCTGCGCAGCGCTCTGGCCGTGGCCATCCTCATCAACATCATCAACGTCTTCAACTCGCTGCCGATCCTGAAGGTGATGACCGGGTCGATCCCCGGCTACGGCGCCGACACGATCATGACCCTGATCTTCAAATACATCGAGCTGCAGAAGAAGGTCGATGTCGCGAGCGCCCTGTCGGTGGTCGCGTTCCTCATCGTCATCGTGATCGTCGCGGCGTACGTGAAGATCGTCAAGCCCATGAAGGAGGTCTGATCATGACCATGACCGAGACCGAGCTCGTGACCACCGCCGGAGGCCGCGGTCGTCGCACGCCGCCGACGCCCGGCCGCAAGCGCCGCTACACCGAAGACCAGGTCACGCTGCCCCGGGTGATCCTGCGCACCGTCGCCGGTCTCCTGGTGCTCGCCATCTTCGTGCTGCCCTACCTGATCATGTTCTTCGGCTCGGTGAAGACCAAGTCGCAGATCCGGTCGGTCGATCCGACCTACCTCCCGATCGAGTGGCACTGGGAGAACTACATCTCGATGTGGTCCACCCCCGAGACGCCCCTGCCGTACAACCTGATCTCGACCATCGTCATCGCCGTGTTCGCGACGCTGCTGGTCCTGCTGGTCTCGCTTCCGGCGGCGTACTACACGGCGCGCTTCAAGTTCCCCGGCCGCATGGTGTTCCTGTTCCTGGTCATCGTCACGCAGATGCTGCAGCCGGCCGTGCTCACCTCGGGTCTGTTCCGCCAGTTCACCGTGCTCGGACTCGGCGACACCTGGATCGCGATGATCTTCATCAACGCGGCCTTCAACCTGTCGTTCGCGGTGTGGATCATGCACTCGTTCTTCGCCGGCATCCCCAAAGAGGTCGACGAGGCCGCCCAGATCGACGGCGCCGGGCGCTTCACCGTGCTGTTCAAGATCAACCTGCCGCTCGTGTGGCCGGGCATCGTCACGGCGATCGTGTTCACCTTCGTCGCCTGCTGGAACGAGTTCGCGGCGTCGCTCGTGATCCTGTCGACCGACAAGAACCAGCCGTTGTCGGTCGCTCTGACCAAGTTCGTCGGTCAGTACGAGACGAGCTGGCAGTACGTGTTCGGCGTCTCGATCGTCGCGATCCTGCCCGTGGTCATCCTGTTCATGCTCATCGAGAAGCGTCTCGTCGGCGGCTTGACGGCGGGCAGCGTCAAGTAGCCCTCCGCATCCGCGCGTCGACATCCGCTTGACGACATCCGCCCGATGGGAGCACCCGTCGGGCGGATGTGCGTCTGCCGGTCAGGAGCGCGACGTCGATGCCGCGCGCAGCTGCTCGGGATTCCAGCGCACGCCGAGCGCCGACGTCAGTGCGGCCTGGGCGGCTCCGGCGGCGAGCGACACACGAGGATCGGCGTAGCGCACCGGAACCTGCGCCGTGCCGCGGGCGGGGTACTCGGTCTCACGGCGCACGCGATCGAGGAAGCGCGGTCCGAGCTCGGTTGCCGGGCCGCCGATGACGACCTCGATCGGGTCGAGCAGCGCGCCGATGAGCTTGACGGCTCTGGCCAGCGCGCGAGCCCCCTCATCGAGTTGCTCCTCGTCGGCCTGAGCCGCGAGCGCGCGGATCTCCGGGGCATCCATGGCGTCGGAGAACTCGTCGCCGAGCATCGCCCCGAGAGCGGCGGCCGATTCCAGGCAGCCGCGCTGCCCGCATCGGCAGGCGCGCGCGGCGTCGCCGAACACGACCTGCACATGTCCGATCTCACCCGCGCGGTCTCGGGGGCCGGGAGCCAGCTCGCCGTCGAGCGTGACGGCCGCGCCGACACCGCCGCCGAGATGGATGAAGAGGCGGTAGCCGGACGGCGACTCCTCCATACCCGCCTCGGCGATGGCTTCGGCGTCGACGTCGTTGATCAGCAGCACGGGCGCTCCCAGCACACGCTCGAACCGGTCGGCGAGGGGGACGTTCTGCCACTTGAGCTGCACGCTCTCGAGCACCGATCGCCCATCGGTCGTGCCCGGCAGCTGCACGCCGGCGGCGAGGAGCCGTCCGCCGAACTCTTCCGCCACGGCCGACACCGCCTCGTCGAGGGTGCGGTCGCGGTTCTCGGCGGTGTAGCTCACGCGACGGAGGTCGACCTCGGTGCCGTCGAGCGCCACGAGAGCGATGTCGGCGTGCAGGGGCTGGATCACCAGCACCAGGATCAGGTGATGGTCCGCATCGACGCTCAGAGTGGTCGCCCGTTTGCCACCGGTGCTCGCCGCCTGCTCCCCTTCGACGATCAGCCGGTTCTCGATGAGTTCGGCGACCAGCGATGACGCGGTGGCGGCGGTCAGCCCGGTCGACCTCGCGATGCCCGCACGCGTCTGCGTGCCCGGATTCCGGAAGACCAGCTGCAGAGCCCGGCGCAGGTTCGCACGCCGAACAGACGCCTGGGTGTCGAGGCCGTCATCCGTGCTGAGCATGTGTTCCCGTTCCGACGCTCGCCCGTCGCGAGCTGTTGACAGATCGTGGCGCGATCCGTAGTCTCTCCCTAAGTTTATTCATTGAACTTAGTTGGTCAATGAATCTCACAAAGCTCCGGACGGGCGAGTGCTGCACACACCGTCGCCCGTCCGGCTCCTCCTCCTCAGCGGCTCTCGGCCGCTTCGGTGTGGTGACGGATGACCTCTGCCACCACGAAGTTGAACCACTTCTCCGCGAACTCCGGGTCGAGGTGCGCTTCCTCGGCCAGAGCACGCAGCCGGGCGACCTGCTGTTCCTCCCGATTCGGGTCCGATGCCGGCATCTCATGCTCCGCTTTCAGATGCCCGACCTGCTGAGTCGCGCGGAAGCGCTCGGCCAGCATGAAGATCAGTGCGGCGTCGATGTTGTCGATGGTGGCGCGAAGCCGGAGCAGTTCGGCCTTCGGGTCCTCGGCGGCGGTCATGCCCCTACTCTAGAGCCGCGTGACATCCTGGTTTCGATCCATGGCACCGCTATCGTGAGCACATGAGCAACGAAGAGCCGCCGGAATCCGCGCCCCACGACGACGACGCATCCGCCGCGACTCCCGCCGCGCCGGCGACCGGCCGTCGCAAGGCCGCACCCGCATCCGTGCCGGCCGTCGCAGACGCTCCGATCCCGGTCGTGATCGAGCCGACGACGCCGAGCCGTTCGTTCTGGACGCGCATCGACCGCCCGTTCGTGTTCGGCTTCCTCGTGACGCTGGGTGGACTCGGGGCGATCGTGATCGGCCTCGCGCTGTCGAACCTGTCGACCGTGCTCATCTACATCGCCCTCGCCCTGTTCGGTGCGCTCGGACTCGACCCCGCCGTACGGTTCCTGGAACGCCGTGGCCTCTCGCGTGTGATCTCGGTGGTCATCACGATCCTCGCACTCATCGTGGTGTTCGCCCTCGTGCTCTGGATGATCGTTCCCGTCGTGATCGATCAGATCGTGAGCTTCGTGCAGTCCGTGCCCGGCATGATCAAGGACTTCACACACAGCGACATCTACGCGACCCTCGAAGCCCAGTTCGGCGACCAGTTCCAAGAACTGGTCGCCCAGGTGCAGTCCTTCCTCACCGACTTCGGCAACCTCGCGACGATCGGCGGCGGCGCCCTGGCCGTGGGCGCTTCGATCGCCACCAGCATCTCCGGAGCCATCGTCGTGCTCGTGCTGACGCTGTACTTCCTCGCGTCGCTGCCGTCGATGAAGCAGGGTCTGTTGCGTCTCGCCCCCGCCCGCGACCGCGCTCGTGCCGGCGACATCACCGACCAGATCACCGACTCGGTCGGCGGCTACGTGATGGGCATGGTCGTGCTCGCGTTCTGCAACGCGACGCTCGCGTTCCTGCTCTACCTCTTCCTCGGGTTGCCGTTCCCCCCGCTGATGGCGGCCATCGCCTTCTGCATCACGTTGATCCCGCTGGTCGGCTCGGTGCTGTTCTGGATCCTCGGCACCTGCCTGGCGCTGTTCACCAACCCGATCGCCGCCCTGATCTTCGCGGCGATCTACCTCGTCTACATGCAGATCGAGGCCTACGTGATCACCCCTCGCGTCATGAACAAGGCGGTCTCGGTGCCGGGTTCTCTCGTCGTGATCGGTGCTCTCGCCGGCGGCACGCTGCTCGGTCTGCTCGGGGCGCTGGTCGCCGTGCCGGTGACCGCGTCGATCCTCATCATCATCAAACAGGTTCTCGTCCCGAAGCAGGACGCCCGGATCTGACCCGCCCGCAACGCAGAAGCGCCCGGACCCTCAGGGGGCCGGGCGCTTCTGCGGGGTGACGACTCAGCTGAGCTTGTTGTCTGCCAGCCACTTCTTGGCGATGTCCTCTGCCGACTTCTGGTCGACCGTGCTCTGCACGTTCAGCCCCACCAGCTCCTCGGCGGTGAGCTTCTTGCTGACCGCGTTGATGACGTCGGAGATCTCGTCGGCGACGTCGCTCGAGACGATCGGCACGACGTTCGAGGCCAGGATGATGTTCTCCGGGTCTTCGAGCGCGACGATGTCTTCGGTCTGGAAGGCCGGGTCGGCCGAGTAGATGTCGGCGACCTGGATCTCACCGGCGAGCAGCGACTCGAGCGTGGTCGGGCCGGTGGCCGAGAAACCGAGATCGACGCCGTAGACCTCCTTGGCCGCAGCCGGACCGTACGGACGCTGCTCGAACTCGGGCGCGGCACCGATCGTGACCGGGGTCGTGACCTTCGAGAGGTCGCCGATCGTGGTGAGGCCGTTCTCTTCGGCGAAGCTCTTCAGCACCGTGTAGGTGTCTTGGTCAGACGCCTCGGCGTAGTCCAGAGCCGTCAGGCCCTTGGGCAGCGCCTCCTTCAGCGCGGCGTAGACGTCTTCCGGGCTGGTGGCGGTCGCGTCCTTGTCGAGGTACTCGAGCAGGTTGCCCGTGTACTCCGGGAACAGGTCGATCGCGCCGGACTCGACATCGGGCATGTAGGCGTCGCGCTGTCCGATGTTGAACTGCTTGTCGACCTTGAACCCCGCCCCCTCGAGAGCCTGGGCGTAGATCTCGGCGATGATCTCGTTCGAGTAATACGCCTGCGAGCCGATGACGATCGTGTCGCCGCCGGAGCTCGAGCCTTCGCTCGGGGCGTCGAGCGGGTTGCTGTTCGCGCAGCCGCCGAGGACGAGCACCGCGGCGAGCGCGGCACCACCGGCAAGGGCGAGTCGTGACTTACGTGCTGTGAACATGAGGACTTCCTCTTCTCTGGGACAACGGGGATGGTGCTGTGGGACGGTGTGAGGGCTGTGGGATGAGTCGGATGATGGGCGTCAGGCGGTGGCCGGTGCCGGCGAGGCAGCGGCCGCGCGCGAGCGACGTGTGGTGGTCGGTGCGCGCACCCCCGCGGGGACGGCGGCGTGCTGGAGCAGGGCGAAGATCAGGTCGACGACCAGGGCGAGCACCGCGACGAGGATCGCCCCTCCGAGCACCTGGTCGAACTTGCGCAGCGGAATGCCCTGGATGATCGGCCAGCCGAGTCCGCCGAGGTTCACGTATGCGGCGATCGTGACCGTGGCGATCACCTGCAGGAGAGCCGCGCGGATGCCGCCGACGAGCAGCGGGAGACCAAGCGGGACCTCGACCTTCCAGAACACCTGCCACTCGGTCATGCCCATCGAACGCGCGGAGTCGAGCACGCGACGGTCGATGGCTTCGAGGCCGGTGTAGGCGCCGGCGAGGAGCGAGGGGATCGCGAGGAGCACGAACGTGATGATCGCGGCCTCGGGAACGCGGAGCACGCCCAGGATCAGCACGAGCAGCACCATGAGACCGAAAGACGGGATGGCACGTGCCGCGCCGGAGACCGCGACCGCGATCTCACGGCCTTTGCCGGTGTGACCGATGAGCCACCCCAGGGGAATCGCGATGATGCCGGCGATGAGCACCGAGATCAGCGTGTAGTACATGTGCTGGCCGAACAGGATGGGCAGCGAGTACGGCCCCTCCCAGCGGTCAGGGGAGAAGAGCCAGGCGAAGGCGTCGGTGAACACGTTCATGCGGCGGTCCTCAGGGTGGCGGCCTGTCGTGCGGCCGACGGCGTCTTCGCCGCGCGCGTCCACGGCATCAGTGCGCGACCCAGGAGAAGGAGCAGCAGGTCGATCACGAGCGCGATCACGACCACCGCGATGACGCCGGCGAACACCTCGGCGAGGATGCGACGCTGCAGGCCGTTGGTGAACAGGTAGCCGAGGTTGTTCACCCCGACCAGGATGCCGACCGTGGCGAGGGAGATGGTGCTGACGGCTGCCACGCGGAGACCGGCGAGCACGACGGGACCGGCGAGCGGGAAGTCGACGGTCCAGAACCGGCGGAAGCCGCCGTAACCCATCGCGGTCGCGGATTGCCGGATGGCGGGGTCGACCGAGTCGAGGCCGTCGGATACCGCGCGCACCAGGATCGCGACCGCGTAGATCGTGAGGCCGATGATGAGGTTCACGGGGCTGCGGGCGGGATATCCGGCGACGGACGGGAGCAGGATCAGCAGCGCGAGCGAGGGGATCGTGTAGAGGAGTCCGGTGAGAACGATGACCGGCCCCTTCACCAGCTGATAACGCCATGCGACCCACCCCAGCGGCAACGACAGCACGAAGCCGAGCACGATGGCGATCGCGCTCTGCTGCAGGTGGATCCCGGTCAGCTCGAGGATGAGGCCGAGATTGTCGCCGATCCAGTTCACGGAGCGCCCTTCGTCGCGCTCTCCTCGCTCAGAAGCGCGTCGGTCACGGCATCAGGAACATCGATGATCGCCCCCTGGGTGCGACCCTCGCCGTCGACCACCACGGTGCCGTGCGGCGTCTGCTTGAGGTGCAGAGCACGGCGTCCGCGTTCGGCGCCGATGAACGCCGAGACGAAGTCGTCCGCAGGGTTCTCGATGATCTCGCTGGGGCTGCCGACCTGCACGATTCGCGCACCCTTGTCGAGGATGACGACCTGGTCGCCGAGCAGGAACGCCTCGTCGATGTCGTGCGTGACGAACACGACCGTCTTGTCGAGCTCGCGCTGCAGCCGCAGGGTCTCCTGCTGCAGGTCGGCCCGCACGATGGGGTCGACCGCACCGAAGGGCTCGTCCATGAGCAGGATGTTCGGGTCGGCGGCAAGGCCGCGGGCCACACCGACGCGCTGCTGCTGACCGCCGGACAACTGGCTCGGGTACCGCTCGGCGAGTGCCTGGTCGAGACCGACCGTGTCGAGCAGTACCCGTGCGCGCTTATGGGCGGCAGCCTTCTTCACGCCGGTCAGGCGCAGCACCGTGGCCACGTTGTCGATGACCGTGAAGTGCGGCATGAGGCCGGAGTTCTGCATGACGTAGCCGATGCGTCGACGCAGGGCCACCGGGTCACCCTGGAGCACGCTCTCGCCGTCGATCTCGACCTCGCCCGAAGTCGGCTCGACCATGCGGTTGATCATGCGGAGCAGAGTGGTCTTACCGCAGCCGGACGAGCCGACGAACACCGTGGTCTTGCGCGAAGGCAGCACGAGGCTGAAGTCATTGACGGCGAGGGCGCCGCCGGGGAAGCGCTTGGTGACGTTGCGGAACTCGATCATGGGCTGGTCTCCAGTCGGTCGATCGATGTGCGAGCGGACGAGTCGTTGCTCTTCTGATGGCTACGGGGCTCTTCAGATGGCTACGGGTGGCTACGGGGCTCTTCAGATGGCTACGGGCCGACCTCGACACGGGGATCGAACGCCACGAACCCGGAGAAGTCCTTGCCCACGCGATCGAAGGCGGAGGGGTAGGGATTCGGATACGACCAGGCGTAGTCGGTGTGGAGCTCGCCCTCGGTCTGCACCGAGTAGTACTGAGCGGCCCCCTTCCACGGACAGGTGTAGGGCGTGGGGCTCTCGACGAGCACTCCGGGCGTGATGGACGCCGGTGGGAAGTACCAGTTCCCCTCGATGCGGGCGAGATCACTCTCGTCGGCTTCGGCGATGACGGTTCCTGCGAGTACAGCCTTCATGGTCCTGCCTCCTCGGATGTGGGTATGAGCGTATAAGACGGTGCGGACATCGGGGGTGAGGGTTGCGCCGCGGCCGTCAATATGAGAAACAATCCGGATCCTGTTCGATGCGACCGGAAGAACGGATTGCCCTGGATTCGGGTCAGGCCCGATGTCGGGATCGATTCCCTCCGCGGGTCACGCGGAGTCGCGACCGTACCCCTCGAGCAGTCGCAGCCAGATCTCGCTGATCGTGGGGTACGACGGCACCGCATGCCAGAGGCGGGCGATCGGAACTTCGCCGACGATCGCCACGGTGGCCGCATGAACGAGTTCGGCCACCTCAGGACCGACGAACGTCGCACCGACCACGACGTCGCGGTCGGTGTCGACCACGAGCCGCGCCTGGCCTTCGAAGCCGTCTTCGTAGAGGCTCGCGCCGGCGACCCAGCCCAGGTCGTAGTCGACAGCTTTCACCGCGATGCCGACCTTCGACGCCTGGGCCTCGGTGAGCCCCACCGATCCGACTTCGGGGATCGAGAACGTGACCTGCGGGACGGCGGCCTGGTCGGCAGTCGCGACGTGGCGACCCCACGGGGCGTCGTCCACGTCTTCGCCCTGGGCGCGGGCGACGATCACATCGCCGGCGGCGCGCGCCTGGTACTTGCCCTGATGGGTGAGGAGCACGCGACCGTTGACGTCGCCGACCGCGTACAGCCAGTCGGATCCGGGGACGCGGAGTGTGTCATCCGTCTCGATCCAGCGGCCGGACTCCAGTCCCACGACGTCGAGGCCGATGTCACCGCTGCGCGGCGAGCGGCCGGTTGCGGCGAGCACCTCGGTGGCGGTGATCTCCTCGCCGCCGTCGAGGGTGATGGTCACGCCGTTCGCGCCGCGGTGCACGGATGTCGTTCCCGTGCCGGTGCGCACATCCACGCCGAGTTCCTTCAGGCCTGCGGCGACACGCTCGCCCGCGAAGGGCTCCATTCCGCCGAGCAGACCGCTGCGGGCGATCACGGTGACGGTCGAGCCGAGTGCGGCGTAGGCGGTCGCCATCTCGACGGCGACGACGCCTCCGCCGATGACGGCCAGGCTCTCGGGAAGCTCTTCTGCGCTGGTGGCCTCGCGGCTGGTCCACGGGGTGGATTCGCGCAGTCCGTCGATGGGCGGGATGACGGCGTCCGATCCGGTGCTGATCGCGACGGCGTGCCGAGCTTTGAGCACGCGCTCCGCGCCGTCGGCATCCGTCACGGTCACCTCGCGCTCACCCGTGATGCGGCCGTGGCCGCGGGCCAGGTCGATGCCGGCCGAGTCGAGCCACTTGACCTGACCGTCATCCGACCAGTTGCTGGTGAACGAGTCGCGACGGTCGAACACGGCGCGCACGTCGAGCTTTCCGGTCACCGCCTGCGAAGACCCGCCCACGTGCTGCGCGGCGCGGAGCGCCTGCGCCGAACGCAGCAGCGCCTTCGACGGCATGCACGCCCAATAGGAGCACTCACCCCCGACGAGCTCGCTCTCCACGATGATCGCGGTGAGTCCGCCCTGCACGGCTCGGTCGGCGACGTTCTCGCCCACCGGACCACCGCCCAACACGATCAGGTCGTACTCGTCGGTCTTCTCCGCAGCATTCATGCGTCGCACCTCTCCGTGAGCCGGTTACGTGGCCCAGTCTCGCTCATGAGCAACGCCGAGTCACGGGTGAGTTGTTCCCTTCGGCGTGGCGCGAGGGGGGCTGCGGCAGGTCATAGAGGGTGGTTCGTTGTTTCGATCGGCGGCGGAGGCCCCGCGCGCAGATCCACTTCGCGCGCTGTTAGCCGCACGATCTCCGAGGATGCCCGCCGATGAGCACTGCGATCACGCCCCCGCCGCCTGGTTGGTATCCGGCATCGGATGGCACCGAGGCCACATGGTGGTGGACTGGCGCCAGCCGGCTGCCACCACGGAGCGAACGGGCCGTATTGCGGACGATCACCAAGCTCGCCACCGCGACCCAGGTCATGGTCATCGTCTGCGGTGTTCTGGCACTCGTGCTCGTTGGCGTCGAGGCCATGGGCATCACGGCGCTCACCAGCTACCTCGACGGGAATACCTCGGCCGTCGAGACTCTCCACCTGTATGACTGGACCTGGATTGTCGGTAACGCACTGGCGACCCTGTCGATGACCGCCGCCGCGACGCTGTGGGCTACCTGGCAGTACCGTGTCGCCCTGCAAGTTGCGGGGCTCACCCGTCGCGCCGCAACACGAAGAAGGCCCACGTGCGAACGTGGGCCTTCTTCGTATTGCTGGTCAGCGGCGACGTGTCGACGTTCAGCCGGGACGATCTTGCCTCGCTCGACTTCCGCTGATGCGGACTCGAGTGCGTGGACTAGCGTCTTGTTCGAGAGCAGTCGTCGTTCGTAGTCCGAGATTACGGTGACGAGTTCGAGGGTAACGGGCCAGCTCGCGGTTCAGTGCAGCGATTGCTCACCGCGTCATGAGATCAGACAGTTCTTTAGCCGCACTGGAGCTTGTAATCGCCTGAGCTGAGCTGAGCTGACGCAGCGGTGACATCCTTGGCCCCAGAGGATTTAAAATACGAGACAACGCGGAACGTGTGCTGCCCGGTCCCATTGCATTTGTACTGGACACTTTTTTGCACCATGTTCCACGTGCCAAAACTCTCGAAGGCTTCAGTAACGGGAACCCAGAGCCACCCGTTATGCATGAAAACGATGGACCTGATGTACGTCTTGGTGACGGCTCCCCAACAACTAGAGATTGCTGGCTTCGCGCCCACTGAACCGGAGGGGAACCCCTGTCCGGATGATCTCTTCCACATTTGTCCCACCGCAAAATGACAATTTCCTACTACCGTCGCTCTCGTGGTCGCACCTGGCGTCGATTCAGGAGCGCCGATGCTCGTGTCCGACCCAAGTGCATCCATCTCCGCGTCTGTCATAACCACCGCATCAGCAGGAAGTGGTGTTCCATCCGGGTAGACGAGGTACTCGTCGGGAACGTCCGCCGAGCTCACCGCTGTGAGTGGCGGGAGGTCGGGCGCGTCGTTGCCTGATGAAGCCGCGTAAGCCGGGCTGCCGCCGGCTGCTACGATCCCGAGGATCAAAGATCCAGCGATAATAGAACCGAACTTACGGTGGTGACGGTGTCGCGTCTTTGAATACCTATTTCTAGTCAACTAAAACTTCCGCTAGACACTCGAGCCGCTTGACGCGCGGTAGGAGAGTCGTAGCGTCTACTGCGAATAAAGAGGCCCATCTGTCCCTGCAACCCGATAAGGCACAGAGACAGGGGTAAGCAGAACTGAGAGTCCGCTATCAGCCGCATACTTTTCCTGGAATTCGTACGCGTCGCTTTCGACGTCAAAAACGCCGATGAAACCAGGAGTTTCTTCCAAATACACGATCCACACCATCATAAATGAAATGTATCACTTTCGATCTGGTGACCGTCCTCGGCCATCAGCGCCTTCGCCCCGCGTGACGATACTGTCAAGAACTTCTTCGTCATGAGCTATCTCCCTGAGTAACTGGAAGCTATAGCATCGCCAACCCGCAACCTCCGTGTCTGTAGGACGTTCGGCCGACAGACAAAGCCCTGCCAATCGACTAAGGTCTCTTGGCTGCTCCGCCCATCGATCGAAGCCAGCCTGATGCACTCGGCATACTGACTTCGTCCAACCCTGCTGCGTCCGACTGGAGTGAGTCCGCGATCACGGTGTCGATGGGAGCAGTCAGCCACGCGCGTGATCATGTCGCGAGCCCGTGGCCGCTGCGCGGATTCCTAGACCGCAGAAACCGTCCGCACCCGCCGACCATCGGCGAACGCACGCGGGTAGGCCCGCCGGAGCGCGACCGCAACCAGCGTCGCGGCCACTACCTTGATCAGGTCCCCCGGCAGGAAGGCGAGACTCGACAGCGCGGTGGGTCCGAGCGGTACGCCGGTCACGAGCGCCTGCACCGGGACGCCGAACGCGTAGACGACGAGCACCCCTCCCACGAAAGCGGCGATCGCGGAACGCCACCAGGTGAAGCGCCCCGTGCGCATGAGGAGCCCGATCACCACGACTCCGGCGATCCAGCCGAGGAGATACCCGGCACTCGGCCCGACGAAGACGCCGAGGCCGCCGCGACCGCCCGCCAGCACCGGCAGACCGACCGCGGCGAGCGCGAGCACCAGGACCACGGCGAGCGGCGCGAGACGCGGCCCCAGCACGAGTCCGGCGAGCATGACCCCCAGGGTCTGCGCCGTGATCGGCACGCCGCTCGGCAGGGGCACGATCACAGTGCCGAGCACGACGATCAGAGCTGCGAAGACCGCGATGCGTCCGAGCGAGGCGCTTGTGTCGGTGGCGCGGGGCTTGGTCATGAATCCTCCTGAACACCGTTCACCTGAACGGTGTTCATTAGAATAGGGACGCCCGCCCTCCCCACGCAAACCCACCCCAGGAGTCGTCACGTCTCTCTCCCCGATGCTGCACCGTATCGCGGCCGACGACCCTGACCGGCCGGCGATCGTCGGCCGCGATGCCCACCTGACGTACGGCGAACTCCACGCCGAGTCCCGTCGAATCTCAGCGACTCTCGAGAGCCAGCTCATGATGGCCGCGACCACGGATCATCCGCATCTCCCCTCGGCCCTGCCACCGATCGTCGCCATCTGCTTGTCCACCGCCGTCGACATCGCACGCATCTCCGTCGCGGTAGAGGCCGGCCCGCGCATTCTCACCGTCATCGATGAACGATGGCCGACCGCTCTGCAGATGCGACTGATCGCCGCCACCGGAGCGACGGCCCTCATCACTGATTCTCCTGCGCTCAAAACGGCACTCCGAGCGAGCGGATGGCGCGGACTGGTCCTCCGACTCGCCGACCTCGCCCCGACCACCCCGAATGCCGCGGAGCCGGAGGTTCCCGCCGACGACGCCCCGTTCCTGCTGCTGACCTCGTCGGGCACGACAGGTGCGCCGAAGGCGTTCCTGAAGACGCGAGCGCAGTACGCGGCGAACATCGAGGTGTCGCATGAATACCTGGGGGCGGATGACCGCGTCACGACCTTCGCACCCGGGCCGATGTCGTACAGCCTGACCCTGTACACGCTGTTCGAGGTACTCGCCACGGGTGGTCAGCTGCACGTCGCCGACAGCCTGGACGAGCTGTGGCTCACCTCCCGCGTGCACGACGAGCGCATCACGCGTCTCGTCACGATCCCTGCGGCGGTGACGGCCCTCGTCGATGCCGCCCCCCGCCATCCAGGGCGGTACGACGGCATCGAGCTCATCGTCACGGGAGGGGCGGCACTCTCTGCATCGACACGAACCGGCGTCACCCGGGCTCTCCCGCATGCCCGGACGATCAGCTACTTCGGCACCGGCGAACTCGGTTTCATCGGCGACGACCGCGCCGGCGGCGGGGCCATCCGGCTCTACCCGCACGTCGACGCGCGCGTCCGTGACGACGCCGGCACCGACCTTCCCGCCGGTGAGCTGGGCAGCCTCTGGGTGCGCTCGCCCTCCTGCTCGACCGACTACCTCCCAGGGATGACACCGACGGTGTTGACGGATGCCGATGGCTGGGCGAGCGTGCACGATCAAGGGCGACTGCGCGATCGGGACTTCACGTTCGTCGGCCGAAGAGGCGACGTCGTCACCACGGGCGGACACACCGTCGCGCTCGACGAGGTCGACCGCGCCTTCGAAGGGATGCCGGGCCTCAGCGCCTGTTGCGCGATCGCCGAGAGCGATGAGCGTCTCGGCACGCGTATCGTGCTGGTCACCGAAGGCGTCGCCCCACCCGCCGCGGAGATGCGCAGGTGGGCGAAACAGCATCTCGCCCCGGCATCCGTTCCGCGCCGCTGGTACGCGCTGCCGGAGCTTCCGCGCACCTCCGGCGGGAAGATCCGTCGCGCCGCCGTCGCGGATCTCGTCGCGCTCGGAAAGGGGCGAGCATGAATGGCAGGCGATCCGTGGTCATCACCGGTGTCGGCGCGGTCACACCGAGCGGACTGACGGTGCCGGCGTCGTGGGCGTCTGTGCGCGCGGGACGAAGCGGCATCACCCGCCTCCCTCCGGAGATCTCCGGCTCGCGCCCTGTGCAGGTCGGCGGAGTGGTGCGCGGCTTCACCACCCCGGTCGATCTGGCGGCATCGCTCGCCCGGCACCTCACACCGATGCAGCAGTGGGCGATCACCGCCGCCGATGAAGCACTCGCCGACGCGGGCGTCCACGGGCAGCCCTGGCAGACGGATGCCGCACAGGTGATCGTCGCCACAGGATCCGGGCCCGTGGCGGCGACAGTCCACGCGGCGAATGCACTGCGCGAGCACGGACCTCGCCGGGTGCCGCCAGGGCTCACCGCCTACGGAACGGCGGATGCGATCGCCGGCGTGCTCAGCAGACGGTACGCATTCCTCGGTCAGACCCACGCGGTCGCCGCGGCCTGCGCGAGTGGAGCGGTCGCGATCGGGGAAGCCCTTCGACGGATCCGCCACGGCTACGCCGACACCGTGCTGGTCGTCGGGATGGAGGATTGCCTCAACCCGCTGCACCTCGCCGCGCACGCGAACCTCCGCTCGGTCGCGACGGGCTTCGGCGACGACCCCTCGTCGGCCTCACGCCCCTTCGACCGCGCCCGCACGGGCTTCGTCATGGCTCAGGGCGCGGCCGCCGTACTGGTGGAATCCGCCGATGCCGCACGGGAGCGCGGCATTCGGCCCCTCGCGACGATCGCCGGATTCGGCGCGACCAGCGACGCACATCACGCCACCGCGCCCGACCCTGCCGCCGCGAGGGCGACGAGAGCGATCGCCGCCTGCCTCACCGACGCCGACGCGGACGCTGCAGAGGTCGACCACGTGAACACGCACGGCACGGGCACGATACTGGGCGATGAGGCCGAGCTGGTCGCGCTCACGCAGGCGCTCGGCCGGAGAGCATCATCCGTTCCCCTCACCGCGACCAAGTCGACGACCGGACATCTGCTCGGTGCGGCCGGCGTCGTCGAGGCCGTCATCGTCGCGATGACGCTCCGCGATCAGGTGCTGCCCCCGACGATGAATCTGTCGCATCCGTGTGCCGACGACTGGGACTTCGTACGAGACAGGGAAAGACCGCATCCGGTCCGCACCGTGCTGTCGACTTCGTTCGGCTTCGGCGGCCACAACGCGGCGCTGCTGCTCACCGCGAGCGAATGAATCACGCCGAGGTCAGCGCACCGGCAGGAAGTGCGTCGGGGTCGGAACCTGCGCCTCGTGACGGATACCGAGGGGCGCGCCCGTGCGCTCGTCGAGGTCGATCAGCGTGATCGTGTCGGAGCGCTGACCGGCGACGAGCATCTTGCCCTCGTGGACGAGATGATGCCGCGGCCAGTCGACACCGGAATCGGCGAGCGCCACGGATTCCAGAGACTCGCCAGCACCCCGCACCCGCAGCGCGGCGATGGTGTTGCTGCCGCGCAGAGCCGTGTAGAGGAACTGTCCGTCGCGCGTACGTGCGAGTTCTGCCGGGAAGTCCGTCCCCACCTCGGCGATCGGGCTCGTCAGGGTCACCGACACGACACTCCAGATGCCGTCTGCCGCGCGCGCGAGGGTGAAGACCTCGCAGGAGTACTCGGTGACCACGTGCAGGTGCCCGCTGGGGTGCAGGACCATGTGCCGCGGTCCGGTGCCGAGCGGGAGCACGACCTCGTGGTCGAGCACGAGGCCACTGCCGCTCTGCCGCCAGAACCGCACGAGGTCGAAGCCGAGGTCGGTCGTCGCGACCCGACCATCGGGCAGGAAGACGGCGGCGTGCGCGTGCGAAACGCGGTCGCCGCCCACCCCGTACGGGTCGATCGCGGCGACGCCGTCGCCGGGCGGAATCGCAGCGGGAGCATCCGGGTCGGCGTCACCGAACAGTGCTGCGCGGAGCGCCGCCGCGGCATCCGGCTTCGGAGGCACGATACGGCCTTCCGCATCCAGGTCGAACCGCACCACGCGACCGTCGCCGTAGCAGCTGGCGATCAGGGCCGAACCATTCGGCGCCACCGCGACGTGGCAGACGTACTGGCCGACCGGCGCGGGCGCACCCAGCGGCGTGAGGGCGGCTTCCCCCGCGCGGGAGAACGCCTGCACCGCGGAGTCGCCCTCGAGTGCCGCGTAGACGACATCGAGGGACGGATGCTGCGCCAGCCACGACGGCGACGGCGTCTCGACCACGGTACCGCGGTAGGCGAGAGTCGAGGCCTCGCGGCCCTCATCCCCCGCGAGCAGGCCGATGCCGTCGGCCGAGCCGTCCATCGCGGCACCGTAGCCGCCCAGCCAGAAGCGCGTCACCGGCGCGGGTCAGTCGAGCAGACCGTGGCGGACGATGACCTGGTCGCGCTCCGGGCCGACGCCGATCACCGAGATGCGCGTGTTGCTCATCTTCTCGAGCGCCAGCACGTAGTCCTGCGCGTTCTGCGGCAGGTCCTCGAAGGTGCGCGCGACCGAGATGTCCTCGCTCCAGCCGGGGAAGTACTCCAGGATCGGCTTCGCGTGGTGGAAGTCGGTCTGGTTGACCGGCACCTCGTCGAACCGCTCGCCATCGACGTCGTAGGCCACGCACACCGGGATCTGCTCGAGACCCGTGAGGATGTCGAGCTTGGTGAGCACCAGGTCGGTGATGCCGTTGATGCGCGTCGCGTAACGCGTGATGGGGGCGTCGTACCAGCCCACCCGGCGCGGACGGCCGGTGGTGGTGCCGAACTCGAAGCCCTGCTTGCGCAGCCACTCGCCCTGCTCGTCGAAGAGCTCGGTCGGGAACGGACCCGAGCCGACGCGAGTCGTGTAGGCCTTGACGATGCCGACGATGCGGTCGAGCGCACCAGGCCCGACGCCCGCACCCGTCGCTGCGCCTCCGGCCGTCGCCGAAGACGAGGTCACGAACGGGTAGGTGCCGTGGTCGATGTCGAGCATCGTCGCCTGGCCGCCCTCGAACACGACGACCTCGCCGCGGTCCAGGGCCTGAGCGATCAGGTAGCCGGTGTCGGCCACCATGGGCCGCAGTCGCTCGGCGTACGACAGCAGGTCTTCGACGACCTCGTCGGCGGTGATCGCACGGCGGTTGAAGATCTTCACCAGCAGATGGTTCTTCTGGTCGAGGGCGCCCTCGACCTTCTGGCGCAGGATGTTCTCGTCGAACAGGTCCTGCACGCGGATGCCCACGCGGTTGATCTTGTCGGCGTACGCCGGGCCGATGCCGCGGCCGGTCGTGCCGATCATGCGCTTGCCGAGGAAGCGCTCGGTGACCTTGTCGAGCGTGCGGTGGTACTGCGTGATGATGTGCGCGTTGGCGCTGACCTTGAGACGCGAGACATCGATGCCGCGAGCGGCGAGCGCCTCGAGCTCGAAGAACAGCACCTCGAGGTCGACCACGACGCCGTTGCCGATCACGGGCGTCACGCCCGGAGACAGGATGCCGGAGGGCAGCAGGTGCAGCGCGTACTTCTCATCACCGACGACGACGGTGTGCCCGGCGTTGTTGCCGCCGTTGAACTTCACCACCCAGTCGGTGCGCTCACCGAGAAGATCGGTGGCCTTGCCCTTTCCTTCGTCGCCCCACTGCACGCCGACGATAACGATTCCTGGCATGGGTAACCCCCTGGCTTTCGCCGGGTTCGCACCGGCCGATGAGCTGGCCCTCTTCGGGCGGTCCCATCCTATCGAAGGGTTCCCCGACGGCCCTCCGGTCGCGATACGACAGCCTCAGCGGCTGTTGAAGATGGAACATCGCGACCGGAGCGGCCGTCGTCCGAAATACGACGGGGGATGGCACTCGCGCGGCTCGCTCGATGTCGGACACCCCTGCCAGGATCGGAGGATGCCAGCAGCCGCATCCGGTGACCCCGAGATCACTTCCGACCGGATCACCTCCGACGGGATCCGCACCGACGTCGGGACATCCAAGAAGACCGAGACGCCCAAGAAGCAGGGGGCGCTCGTCCTCATCGCCGCACTGGTCACGGTGGTGCTGTGGGCGTCCGCGTTCATCGGCATCCGCGGTGCGGGCCCGCACTACGACCCTGGCGCTCTGGCGCTGCTCCGCATGGCCGTCGGCACGGCCGTGCTGACGATCATCGCGGTTCGACACGGCATCCGCATCCCTGCCCGACGCCACTGGCTGCTCATCGCGGTGTGGGGCATCGGCTGGTTCTGCGTCTACAACCTCGCCCTCAACAGCGCGGAGCTGACGCTCGATGCCGGCACCGCCGCGATGGTCGTGAATCTCGCACCTCTGATGGTCGTCGTCTTCAGCGGACTGTTCCTGCGGGAGGGATTCCCGAAGCCACTCGTGATCGGCGCACCCATCGCGTTCCTCGGGGTCGTGCTCATCGGCATGAACTCCACCTCCAGCACCGGCCCCGACATCACAGGACTCCTGCTCGCCCTCCTCGCCGCTGTCATGTACGCCGGCTGCACGCTCGTGCAGAAGCGTCTGCTCACCTCTGGTGTCGACGCCACCACCCTCACGTGGCTCGGCGCGGGGGTTGGTACCGTCGCACTGCTGCCCTGGATCGGCAGCCTCGTCGGCTCCCTCCAGACGGCGCCGTTGGACGCGACCCTCTGGGTCGTCTACCTCGGCGTCTTCCCCACGGCGATCGCCTTCACCACCTGGGCGTATGTCCTACAGCGCAGCACCGCGGGGCAGACCTCGGCGACGACGTACGTCGTACCCGCCATCGCGATCCTGATGTCGTGGGCGATCCTCGGCGAGGTGCCGACACCGCTGATGTTCCTCGGCGGAGCGCTCTGCCTCCTCGGCGTACTCATCACCCGGCTGCGCTGGCGGCGACGCGCCTGAGTCGTCGCCCCACCGATGCGGTCTACGGAGTGGCGCTACAGTTTCGCTCGGAGGCGAAATGACGACCTGGTGGCCCTACGCACGACTGGCAGCATCGGTTCTGGCCGTGGCCGCGATCGTCGCCCAGCTGGTGCGTACTCTCGAGATCGCCCTCAGCTCGGAGACCGCGTGGGGCGCACACCTGCCCACAGTGTTCGTGAACTTCTTCAGCTTCTTCACGATCCTCTCGAACGTGCTGGCGGCCACGGTCCTCGCCATCGGCGGAGTCTGGGCACTCGCGAACCGCAAGACCACGTCGGCCGAACCGCGGTGGCTGGCGGTGCTCCTGGCGTGCGCCAGCACCTACATGATCGTCACCGGCATCGTCTACAACACGCTTCTGCGCGGGATCGAGCTGCCGCAGGGCTCGACCGTCCTCTGGTCGAACGAGGTGCTGCACGTGGTCATCCCGCTCATCATGCTCGTCGACCTGCTCTTCGCGCCTCGCCGTCGGGCGCTCGGCTGGAGTGCGGTCGGGATCGCTGCGATCTTCCCGATCGTGTGGGTCGCCTACACGCTGATCCGGGCGAACCTCGTGATCGCGCCGGCGACAGGAAAGCACTGGTGGTATCCGTATCCGTTCCTCGATCCGCACCTCAACGGCGGCTACGGTGGCGTGGCGCTCTGGGTCCTCCTGATCGCCGCGATCATCATCGCCACCGCCGCCTTCGTGGTCTGGGTCGGCCGGCTTCGGGGCACCCGCGACACCGCGTGACGACGATGCCCCTCCCCTCCGCAGACGGAGGGAAGGGGCATCGACCGAGAGGCTCAGACCGCGGCGAGCGCCTCGCGGTCATCATCACGCGGCTGACCCGCGATGATCCGTGTCGTCTCGGTGGCGTCCGGATCGACGTCGAGATAGCGCTCGAGCGAATCGTCGAGCTCTTCGAGCCACGGCGTGTGGTGCACGACGGCGATCGTGCCCGTCATGACCGACTCGTAGGTGCGGTCGCGATAGCCCATGATGTCTTCCTTCTTGTCGTGCTTCCACGCGAGGAAGATCTCCACGACCCGGTCGATGTCGAACTCCGGGTAGTCGGTGAGCTGAAGAAGATCACGGATGTAGTCGGCCTGGAAGCGGATCTCCGCCGCGGCCGAGTCGATGCGGTCGAAGCGGGCGCGCCACTCGGCGATGGAGGCCGCGCGCTCCTGCTCGTCGGGCAGTTCGAGACGACCGAGGATGACGTCGCGCACGTACCAGGCCTGCACGTCGAACATGTTGAACGTGAACCACTGGTCCTGCGCGCCCAGGTAGGTCAGGCGCGGATTGCCCTGCCACACGACGCCCCGGTACAGGCCGTCCGGGTAGACGTTGTTGGGCGACGACAGAGCCAGGTCATCGGGCAGGAACGGGTACTTGTGCAGGTATCCGGTGCACAGGATGACCGCATCGACGTGCTTCGAGGAGCCATCCGCGAAGAACGCAGTGCTGCCCTCGAATCGCTCGAGGACCGGACGCTCTTCGATGCCATCGGGCCAGTCGTATCCCATCGGTGCCGAACGGAAGCTCGCCGTGACCGAACGGGCACCCATCTTGAACGCCTGGCTGCCGATGTCCTCCGCCGAGTAGCTCGACCCGATCACGAGCACGTCACGGTCTGCGAAGGCCTCGGCGCCTCGGAAGTCGTGGGCGTGGCTGATGTACCCGGGGAAGGTCTCGATCCCGGGAAAGTCCGGCACATTCGGGAAGGAGAAGTGCCCGGTGGCGACGATGACGCGATCGAAATCCTCGACGCGCGACTGGCCGGTCGGCAGATTTTCGCTGGTGAGGGTGAAGACCTCGCGCTCCTCATCGAACTCGATCCAGCGCACCACGGTCTGGAAGCGGATCAGCTTCCGCACATCGCTCTTCGCCAGGCGTCCGGCGATGTAGTCCCACAGCACGGGGCGCGGCGGGTACGAGGAGATCGGGCGGCCGAAGTGCTCGTCGAAGCTGTAGTCGGCGAACTCCAGCGCCTCTTTCGGACCGTTCGACCACAGGTTGCGGTACATGCTGGAATGCACGGGTTCCCCGAACTCATCGAGCCCTGTGCGCCAGGTGTAGTTCCACTGTCCGCCCCAGTCGGCCTGCTTCTCGAAGCAGACCAGTTCGGGGATCTCCGCCCCCGCGCGGGCTGCGGATTCGAAGGCCCGCAGCTGTGCCATGCCCGAGGGGCCGGCGCCGATGATCGCTACTCGTTCTCTGTTCGTCACGTATCGTCCTCACACTTGCGTCATGTATCGATGAGCGGCCGCATCCGAGCGAGGAACAGGTCTGTCCCGGTGGGAGCGGAGAGCTCGACCGACCCGGAAAGCGGCTGTTCTTCGACGTTAGCAGGGCCGGTGATCGGTCCCGGAAGCGACTTCGATCACCGGTCCGAGTAGTTCTCTCCCGTCGAGGCAAGAGGACCTCCTACCGATCTGGACCATCTGGATCTCGCATATCGAACGCTTCAGATCGGCGGGTTGCTCCATGTGGATGAAGTGCTAGATTCGGTCGCGTGAATCCGATTGAGGCATCTTTATACACACGCGGCCCGCTACGCGCAGTGATCGACCTCAACGAAACATGCAATCTGAAGTGCGACTATTGCCACGTCAACGCAGGGTTCATTCCGAAAGACGGTGTCGGCCCGACGCTGCCTCAGGCGCACTTCCGCTCCATTCTGGATGAGCTCAGCGAGATGGGCACTTTCGAAGTCACGCTCACCGGCGGCGAAGTGACGACGATGAAGGATTTCCACGAATACCTCGACATCGTGGCCGATTATCCGCACCTGACGTTTCAGATCATCACCAACGGCACGCTCCTGATGCCGAAGATGTTGAGCCACATCGTCGGCTCAGGGGTCAGGCGCATCTCGCTCTCCCTCGACGGCGCAGAGGCGGCGAACGACAAGCACCGGGGCCGAGGATCATGGACCCGCGCCGTCCGAGGAATGCGGGCGGCGATCGAGTCCGGCATCACGGTGAACATCATCTCCGTCCTGACGAAAGACAACTTCCGTGAGTGGCGGAGCTTCGTGACCGACATGAAAGCGCTCGGCGCGTCATCGATCGATCTCAGCCCGATGTGCCAGCTGGGGAGAGCACAGTCGTTGGACAGTGCCGCCCTCGACCTTCAGGATCTGCAGTGGTTGGAATCGGGTTTCCGCGCCTATCAGGATGATCTCCCCGAGAAGTCGACCAGCGTCAGGCTCAACCTGGGTTCGACGCGAGTCGGGCAGTGGGACGGCGAGCCCGCCCCGATCCACATCGTCCAGGACATGTATCCCGGAACTCAGATCGTCTTCCGTCTGAGCGGTACGACGACGTCGAACCGCATCATCGGCAAGAGTCAGGTGCTCGGGAATCATTACACCTCCTCGGTGCGCGAGATGTGGAGCTCTTCCCACTCGGACAGACTCGCCTCCTTCCTGAACGCTCAGCAGGACGCCTCGCAGAATCTCACCAGCTACTACGGCATCAGCGTGCTCGCCCCGGAACGCGTCGTCGAAGCCGAGTTGCAGGCACTCTCCGCCCCCGCCGACGGCTCTGCCGAAATCAACTGGAACGCGGATGAATACCTCATCAGCGCTGGTATCGAGAGGAATGTGAACAGCCGATGACCGAAGACTCCCTTGCACAGGAAGCCGGCGTACCGTGGGCCGCACCGAGGCTCCGGTTCGACGATCTCAAGGGAGATCTGCAGAGCGTGGTCGAGGGTGACCAGTGGACCAGGGGAATGTACACCCGCATCCTCGAAGACCGTCTAGGGGATGCCGTCGGGCGGTACTGCGTACTGACCTCCTCGGGGACCTCTGCGCTGATGGCCAGCCTGTTCCACGCGTCTGATCGCGGAGGCAGGAGAGTGGCGGTGCCCGACTTCGGCTATCACGCTGCTGCGCGGGCGGCGGCCCTGGCCGGATCGACGCTCCATCTTCTGGATTCCTCGGCCGATACGCCGACGATCGACGCCGCAGCCGCCCTGAGCCTGAACGCCCCCGTCACCGTGGGCATGCACTACATGGACATCCTGTTCAGCTCGTCGCTCGGAGATCTGCGAACGAAGAAGCGTCTGCTGATCGAGGATTCGGCAGCAAGTCTGCTCGTCCAGGACCGCGATCGTCGTGCCGGGACTCTCGGAGACATGTCTGTCATCAGCCTGCACGCGAGCAAACCGATCGCGGCCGGCGAGGGCGGGGCGATCTTTGTCGACGACCGCCAGGAAGCCGATGCCCTACGGCGGATCGTGCAGAGAAACGGTCTCATCGAGTCCACCACGTACAAGGTGGGAAGCTCCCAGTCGCTCAACGCCAACATCGGCGAGCTCAATGCCGTTCTTGGTGCCGCTTCACTCGCACGGGCGCAACGCCATCTTCCGGATTTGGTGTCCTTGCGAAAGGAGTTCATCTCCGCGCTCGATGCGGTGCTCGACGAGGTGTTCCCTGCGACGACCGTCCTCCGGTCGACCGATGCCGACTTCGGTCCGGTGTCGATTCTCATGGAGAACGAGAGCCAGCGGGACCACGTGCTGCGCACCCTGCGCTCTCGGGGTATCCAGGCACGCGCGATGTGGTTGTACGCGGCCCACGATGACCCCGCGATTCGGGATGCAGTCGAGGGACCGATCGCGACGTTCCCGCGGGCGGACGACTGGCGACGCCGCCTCCTCAACCTCCCCTTCCACTGGGGGTTCACCCCCCAGCACTCGCGAACGATTCTGGAGGCCTTCGAGAGCATGTCGACGGAGACCCCCTAGCCGCATGTTGCGGATGCATCTGCTCCGGCTCCTCTTCCGGAGCAGTCACGTTCGCTTCCGATCGCCTTCGGGGAACGCCAGATTCGCACCATTGAAAGCGGCGCAGCTGCGCGAATCCGCCTACGTGATCGCATTCACCGCCGACGGAGCGCATGTGCTGCTCGCACCACGAGACGACGGTGCAGGGCTGGAGATCCCCGGAGGCGGACGGGACGTGAGGGAGTCGATCCGGAATGCTGCTCTGCGTGAGACCTTCGAGGAAACGGGCATCGTGATCGCGGGCGAGCTGAGAAAGCTGCTCGTACATCTCGATTGGTTCTTCGACGAATCCGATGGACGAATGTTCGTCTCGAAGCAGCATTTCTTTACCGCAACGCTGCCGCCAGGAACACCTGTCAGCGACCAGTCCCTGCTCATCGAGACAAGCTCTGCCGGAGATCACCTGAATCCCACGGATGCAGACGTGATCGCGCTCGCATTTCAGAAGCGACTGTAATCAGGTGACCTTTCGCAAGAGCATCCTCTACTTTCGACCCCATTGCTATCGACATCCACTGTGGTAGCGTCGCAGGCGTTGACCAGCTGTTGCTATAAGAGTTTGAAAGGTACGCATCATGAAGACGATCTCGAAAACCCTCGGAACCACCGCTGTCGCTGCCGGCGCGCTCGCGCTCTCGGCTGTTCCGATCACGGTGCAGGCCGTGGTCAATTCCTCTGATGTCCCCAGCGCGGCCAACCGGGCAGGGCAGACGTCCGGCACGTCCTCCGTCGGTCCGACGGTGACCAACGGCCAGCACGTCACCACGCTCGCCGACCGGAAGATCAATCCGTAACCGATCATCCAGTTCGTCCCTCCGGTGGTAACCGCCCCCAGCTCCACGGCACTGACGCAGGCACTGACGGCCGCGAACGAAGCCGTCACCGAGTACTCGATTCGCGAAGGTGTGAATCCTGCATTCGCGCTCCTCGTCGGCAGCGTCCCAACGGGGCTCGCCAACAGCAAGAGCGACATCGACGTCTTCCTCGTCACCCTCGACAACCCCGGCGGAGCCGCTGGGGGTGAACTGTACGCGAATCAGTTCACCATCGGGGACAAGCGCGTCGACATCGAGACCTGGACGATCGGAGAGTTCGGTCGAACCGTCGCGCGTATCGTCGATGCTCTCCGCGTCGGCCAATCGCGAGTGCATGCGCTGGGGGAGATGAGATCACCCGATTTCGACTTCCTCAGTCGCGTGGTCTCCGCTGTCCCTGTGATCGGCGAAGGCTTCTACTCGTCGTGGGTGAGCGCGAACCTCCCCCGCGAGGGAGAGTACGAGCAGGTGCTGTCTGCACGATTCGCTCTGGAGGCCGCCGCAACGCTGGAAGATGCCGAAGGTTTCGCGGAGGCCAAGAACCTGGATGGTCTCGGGTTCTCCTCCTCACGGGCCACCAACTTCGCCGTGAAGTCGTGGGTGGCAGCGACCGGCGATGTGTACTTCGTCGACAAGTACGCTTTCACCCAGGCAGTTCGGCAGGGCATGCCCTCGGAGCAGTTGGCGCGCGCGCGAAGATTCGGTCAGTACGAGTGGATTCGCGAGTCGGATCCACGGTTCATGGAATTCCAGACTTTCCTGCAGGATTTCCTCATCGCCAGCCAGATCCTGTCCAACCGATTCCCGGTCGACCGATCGACGACGACTCCGAGCTTCCGCTCGAATCACATGCCGATTCAGATCGCTGACGGAGTTCTCCTGAACGAGGAGGGGAAGAATCATGTGCTGCTCTCCGTCGTCGCCGCAAAGGTGTGGCAGGCGCTGATCACCGGCGACGAAGCGTCCCTTCCTCCCGCGGACGTCGATCTCATCAGGCCGCAGCTGGAGGCTGCCGGAGTGATCGAGCGCATCTAGAGGCGCTCCGGAAATCGTTCATCTGAACGCCGAACAACAAGGGGGATGAAAGCGTGAGCGGATACATCGTCGAACTCGAAGGCACCGACGGCACAGGGAAATCGACCGTCGCCGGCTCGCTGGCGTCGGAACTCGGCGGGACGGTCTTCTCGCGCATCACGGCAGATGCGGACACGTCGCTCGACCGCCTGACCCGGAGCGTCGGCACCTTCTTCGGCGAATCGCTGGACGATGTACCGGCGCTTGAGGTGCTCGCCCTCGCCGCCATCACTCAAGACGCGGCCATCCTCGAGAGTCAGGTCCTCCCCCATGTGCGCGCAGGTGGGGTCGCGGTTCTGGACTCGTGGTGGTTGAAGACGTCGTGCCGTTTCGTGATCGAAGCGGAGAATCTCGGCTATGAGCAGAGCCGCATCCGCCGGATCGCCGGCTGGATCGACGATCTGGCCTACTGGCGCACGTGGCCGGATCTCACCGTCTACACCGCCGTCCTCGAACTCGACGACTCGACTGTACGCGCACGTTACGAGCAACTCCCGGAGGAGCGGCGTGACATCGTCATCGGCAGGGACGGACGCAATTCCGTCGACCCCGATGAGTTCGTCGACTTCGTCTCGCGCATACGACACCTCATCAGGAAGAAGTCCGAGGGGATCGACACATCGCGCACGTTCATGAACACCACGGACGATCACGGTATCTCCTGCTCGAACGCGATCGCCGAGTGGATCCGCCTCGCGCAGAACACAGACGGTTCCGGTGAGAGTGGTCATTGACTCCCGCAGCACCCTCGTCATCGATTTCGACGGAGTCATCGTCGATTCCGAGCCGATTCGACGACGAGAGACCGAACGCGCGCATCGAGAGGGCACGCCGAGGCAACAGACCTACGCACGCATCCAGGCCCTCATCATGCAGACGCCCCCGCGACCGGAAGCCCTCTCCTTGATCGCGCGTTTCGCCACGAAGGACATCGTGATCGCCACGAACAACCTTTCTGCCAACGTCCGCGAGTACCTGGGTGCGTGGCTGCCCTCGCTCTCTGCCGCGTCCATCTTCAGTCGCCTCGACCTCGGCTTGGCCAAGGAGACCGAGGACTTCTGGCGACGGCTGGGAGCGCTGCTGAATCGCCCCGCCGACACACTCCGCGTCTACGACGACAGTGCGGATGTCTGCGCAATGGCTGCGAAGGTCGGCATGCAGGTTCACCGCGTCGAGACCGGGGTGGCCGGATGAACGATGGCGCAGCTCCTCGCGTGCTCGTTGCCGGCGGAGCCGGTTTCCTCGGGAGCCATAGCGCGAAACGTCTGCGCCGAGAGTTCCCCGAGTCCGTGATCACTGTGCTCGATCGCGAAAAGGGTCAGAGCACCGACATCCACGTGGACCTGACCGACGATCGCGCAACCGTCGATGCCCTGAGAAACAGCGCGGAGTACGACTGGGTGCTCAACTTCGCCGCTCTCTCTTTCGTTCCGTCGAGTTTCACCGAACCTCGTCGGTACCTGACGAACAATGTCCTCGCCACCCAGAACCTCCTGGACGCTCTGAGCACAGGCGGCTTCCGCGGGAAACTCCTGCATTTCTCGTCGTGCGAGGTGTACGGAGACGCCACGAGGCCATCGACGAGGGCACCGCTGGTGCCAAAGAGCCCTTACGCCGCGAGCAAGGCGGCTCAGGAGCTGGTGCTTCATGCCCACCACATCGCCTCCGGCGGCGCCTACGCGGCCACCATCATGCGGCTCTACAACATCTACGGGCCCGGGCAGCAGCACAATCGGCTACTGCCGTCCGTCCTTCACGCGGCCGCGACCGGCGAGTCGATCGCACTGTCCGGGGATGGCGAGCAGACCAGGACGTTCCTGCATGTCGACGACCTCATGGATCTGCTCGTCTCCGTGGTCACGGCTGACGCGTCGCGCATCGCTGAGGAGCTGCGGATCTACAACGTCGCCGGCCCCGACGTGTTGAGCGTTAATGATGTCGTCACCCTCGCGCGGCGAGATGCCGCCATCCCCACCGTGACGGTGCCCAGCACTCCGGCAGCGTTGCGGGTTTCGGTGGGGGATCCAACGAACGTCAAGGACGATTTCCGGTGGAGCCCGTCGAGGACGGTAGCGGACTTCATACGGAAGTCGATCTCAAATGTTGTCCAATCCGAAGAAGTGGGGATAGATCGTGCGTCTGGGAATCTATGGTCTCGGTCAGGTCGTGTTGGAGAGGCACCTCGATGAGCTGCGCGCCATCCCGGAGATCTCCGTCACCCACATCGCGACGCGGGACAGCGCACGCTTCTATCGTGCGATGGAGACCTACCGTGGAGACATGACCCGCGTGGGGTCACTCTCCGCGCTCGCAGCCCACCCTGACATCGATGCCGTGCTGATCGCGACGCCCGCGTCGGATCTCCTGTCGTCGGCGGAGGTGGCGCTCCGAGCCGGCAAGATGGTCTACCTGGAGAAGCCTCTGGGCGCGTCCTACGCCGATGCCCTTCGCATCACCGCATTGGAGGGCGCCCGGGATCGAATGGTGGTCGGCGACAACTTCTACTTCCAGGAGAGGTTCGTCGCCGCCATCGGCCACCCGCACGCCGCATGGCTCCCGGAAAGCGCCTCGGCCGATATCGTCGACTATCTGAGAAGGGGAGATCGGGTCCGTTTCCGGTCCGACATGGATCTCTTCAAGGAGCACATCGTCCACCCACTGGCGGCGCTGCACAGGCTCGGCCAGCCGGTGCTCGACGCACATGTGCGATCCGCCCAGGTCATTCGTGACATCGAGATCGGACAGATCGTCGACATGCACCTCGTGTCCGGCGAATGGAACGGCACGATTCGAAGCGTCATCACCGACGCCTGGTCGCGAGATCGATACGTCTTCCGCGGCGAACGCGGCGAGGTCGTCATCGAGCATGTCCATGACTTCGAAACAGCAGCTCAGCTGGGCAGGAGCGTCTACAACGACTTCCTCGATGTCGACGGCGAGTCGGTGGCACTGCGCTCTCCCGCCCCGAGTGGCATGTTCGAAGCCTGGAACGTGCTTCTCGGGCTCTCAGCCGGAGACCGCGAAGCCACCGCCGAGGCTCACCGCGTGCTCGAGGCGAGCCTCAACGCCGTTCGCCTACGGGATGAGGCGCTTGCCCTGCTTCACGAAAGCAGCTGAGTTGCCTTCGGTCAGCATCCTCGGCTCGAGTGGAGCGGGTAAGTCGGTCATCCTCGATCGTTGCGCCGAGCTGGGCCCTCTCACCTCCGAGCACGGCGAACATTCGGTGGTCGGCATCGCGTGCCACGAGTGGGACACTTGGGAGAGCTTCCTCACCGACCCCGGGCGTTACGCCTTCGCCAATCAGATGGAAGCACTGCGCAAGACCTTCGACACTCTCGTCCGCGCCGAACGACTCAGCGGCCCGTTCGACTACGTCGTGACCGATGCCTCGCCGATGCGCGTGAAGATGTACACGGAGATCATGTTCGACGTCGATCTTCTGTCACCGGAGCAGTTCGGCCGATGGCAGTCCGAATACCGTCACCAGCTCACGAGAATTCCTCGTTCCGCGGCGTTTCTGTATCTGGTTCTGGATACGGGGGAACGGGCCCTCCGAGATGGTGCGGAAGGACGCGATGGACGCTGGTCCAACGGCGATCAGCTGAAGGCTCTCCTCGACGCACGCTTCGACGATCTGCTCGGTGAGCGGCGAGCGACCGGCGAGCTCGGCACCACGGTGGTCGCGTCGGCGACGCCGGCCGAGATGCTCGCGGACTTCCGGAACCGACTTCTCGAGGATGCGCGGACCCGACACGACGGTCGAGTACGGGAGTAGACGAGATCATCCGCTGGATGTACGGCGTCGGCACTCAGGGCCGATGCCCCGTGGCACGGCCCGTCCTAGCGTGGAAGACATGTCAACCACCGTCTCCCCTTCAGCTCTGTCCGACCCTGCCACCTCGACCGCTAAAGGGACGGTCAGTCTCGTTCTCGGGATCTGCTCTCTCTTCGCCGGCTGGACCTTCTTCGCACCGGTCATCGGACTCATCCTCGGCATCCTCTCGCTGCGTCACGAGCCGCAGGCACGCACCAGGGCCGGGTGGGGAGTCGCCCTCAACGCGATCGCCATGAGCCTCTGGGTCATCATGCTCGCTGTCGTTCTCTCATTCGGAGGGATCGCAGCCGTCGCGACGATGTTCGGCCAGTGACAACGTCCGAACGCATGATCCTTCGACGGATGCAGGAGGTCCGCACGACGAACCCTCCTGCATCCGCAATCCGTTCATGCAGGTGAGCGGAGCGTGATCGTCAGACCGCACACAGCCGGCCGCTCCGTCGTTGCGATTACGCTGGTCCGCGGGGGATGGCCGCGACGCGGGTCCCCGAACGAGGGAGCCTACCGATGACCGAGTCCTCCACGCCGGACCTGCGGACGATCTCCGCACCGCCGCCTCCGCCCGGCCCCGCGCAGACGCACCCGCCGACACCTCCGTCCGCGCCCGCCAATGCGGCGCCCACCAACGCCGCCCCCACGGACGCCGAAATGTCCAGAGCGTCCGAGGTTCTGCGGGTCATCTCCGCCTCCTACTCCGCCAAGATGGTCGGCCAGGACCGGCTGCGCACGAGCCTGCTCATCTCGCTCATCGCCGGCGGCCACATTCTGCTCGAGAGCGTGCCGGGACTGGCGAAGACCACCGCGGCCAGCACCCTCGCCGACACCGTGAAGGCGCAGTTCAAGCGCATCCAGTGCACGCCCGACCTGCTGCCGAGCGACATCACGGGCAACCAGATCTACGACGCGGCGACGGGATCGTTCCGTACGGTGCTCGGCCCGGTGCACGCGAACTTCGTGCTGCTCGACGAGATCAACCGCTCCAGCGCCAAGACCCAGAGCGCCATGCTCGAGGCGATGCAGGAGCATCAGACCACGATCGGCGGGGAGATCCACCACCTGCCGAAGCCGTTCCTCGTGATCGCGACGCAGAACCCCATCGAGCAGGAGGGCACGTACGAGCTGCCCGAGGCGCAGATGGACCGCTTCCTGCTCAAAGAGATCGTCGAGTACCCGAGCCCGGCCGAAGAGCTCGAGGTGCTCAGCCGCATCGATTCGGGTGTGCTCGACCCCGACCGGCACGTCGCCAGCGCCGTCAGCCTCGACGACGTGCATCTGCTGCAGGACGTCGCGAGCCGCATCTACGTCGACCCCGCGATCCGCAACTACATCGTGTCTATCGCCTACGTCACCCGTAACCCGGCGCCGTACATCGGCGAAGAACGCGCCCGCTTCATCAAGTACGGCGCGAGCCCGCGTGCGAGCATCGCGTTCCTCCAGGCTTCGCGAGCACTGGCTCTGCTCAAGGGACGCACGCATGTGCTGCCCGAAGACATCCGCGAGCTCCGGCACCTCGTGCTGCGCCACCGGGTGCTGCTGACCTTCGAGGCCGACGCCGAAGGAATCCGCAGCGAGGAGATCATCGACCAGATCTTCGCGTCGGTCCCCACACCCTGACATCTCCATGGCCAGCCTGATCACGCAGGTGAAGAGCAAGCTCTTCATCCACTCGACGCGCAAGTCGCTGCACGCGCTCGACGGCGCCTACGCGTCGCTGCTGCGCGGGCGGAGCCTCGACTTCGAAGACCTGCGCAAGTACGAGTACGGCGATCAGGTGCGCGACATCGACTGGCGGGCGACCGCCCGGCTGGGAACGCCCCTGGTGAAGCGCTCGCGCGCGACCCGCATGCACACCGTGCTGTTCGTGGTCGACACCGGGCGCTCGATGTCGGCCCTCGCCGCAGACGAGCAGTCGAAGAAGCACCTGGCGATCCTGGCGACCGGAGTGCTCGGCGTACTGACGCTGCGCCACGGCGACGACTTCACCACGGTGTACGGCGATGCCGCCAAGGTGCGCCGCCTCGCGCCGGGCCGCAGCGAGGGGGCGCTCGAGCACGCGCTGCGCACGATCGATCGGGCCGTCGACCAGAGCGACGCACCGAGCGACCGTGATGGCCTGCTGTCGTTCGTCACCCGCACGATCGCGCGTCGCATGATCGTGGTCGTGATCACCGACGAGGCCCCCGTCACCGGCGAGACCGAACGGATGCTGCGGCGACTGCGCGTGCAGCACGACGTGCTCTGGCTCACGCTGCGCGACGCCGAGCCCGTGCTGGACCACGCCACCGGACACATCCGCAGTGACGTCGACAGTCGCTGGCAGGTGCCGGGATTCGTGCAGGGCGACCGCGAGATCGTGCAGGAGCTGACCGCGCAACGCGAGGCCGACGCCGCACACCTCGCCGAGCTCCTCACCCGGATGGAGATCAGCCACTCCACGCTGGACGGGCAGGACGATGCCGTCGCTCAGCTGCTGACGCTGCTGAATCGGAGGTCGAATGCCCGGCTCTGACGACCTCTATCCGCCGGCGCAGTACGGCTGGGGATGGATGCTGCTCGCGATCGGCATCCTGGCTCTGCTGGTGCTGGGGGCGTGGTTGCTGATCGTCCTCACCCGACCGCGGCGCACCCTGGCGGTCGCCGACGCGAACGCCGGGCAGGCACCGCTGGTCATCGACGTGCTCTCGCAGCTGCGCACCGAGTACCTGGCGCGCATCCAGCAGATCGAGACCGAGTACGTCGAACGCCGCATGTCCGCCCGGCAGGCGAATCTCGAGCTGAGCCGCACCGTGCGCACCTTCGTGAACGAGTACAGCGGCCTGGAGGCGCCGGTGCTCGCGCTCGACGATCTCGTGGCCCGCGGTGTGCATCCCGCCCTCATCGATGCGCTCGGCAGGCACTACTACCCGAGCATCTTCCGCCAGGGACCGGTGATCGATCCTGTGGCCGGCGCCGAAGCCGCCAGGACGGTGGTGCACACGTGGCACTAGCGAACGTCTGGATGCTCGCGGTCGCGGTCGCGGTCGTGGTGCTCGCGATCACGATCGGTCTCGTCGTCGGCCTCCGCCGGGGCGGCCCGACCCGAGGCGCCGACGCCGCGCGCATCGCCGGCTACTCGCCGGACCAGGTCGACAAGGCCATCGCCGGCGCCGTCAAAGTGCCGTCGGTGCCGATCGGCACCCTGAGCTTCGACGTCAACGGCGCCCTGAACGCTGTCGATACCACCGGCGGCGGCAAGATGAACGTGACCCTGCCGATCTTCCCGTCGACCGGCGCCAAGCAGACCCAGACCATGGAAGTGGCCTTCACCGGCAGCACCCAGCACGGCACCCCCACCACCGACAAGAAGCTGACCCAGGACGGCTACTCGGCCGGCAACCTGCAGCGCTTCTCGATCGGCGACGACGGCACCATCCTAGGCCAGTACAGCAATGGCCAGAGCAAGCCGCTGGGCCAGGTCGTGCTGGCGAACTTCGCCAACTCGAACGGCCTGGAGCCGCTGGGCAACAACGCATGGGCCGAGTCGGCCAAGTCGGGCACGCCGCTGATCGGCGCCCCGGATTCCGGCAGCTTCGGCGTGCTGCAGTCGTCGGCGGTGGAAACCTCGAACGTCGACCTGACCGCCGAGCTGGTCAACATGATCACGGCGCAGCGCGTATACCAGGCGAATGCCCAGACCATCAAGACGCAGGATTCGGTGTTGCAGACGCTGGTGAACCTGCGCTAATTGATGGGATCGACGCCGCATCGTTGCATACGGTGAGACCGCGTGGACACGGGTGTCCACCCTACGGTCAAGCAGGTTTTGTAGGGTGGACTCCGAGTCCACGCGGTACAACAGCAACACATCGAAACGCATCACCCGGCACGAACAAACGAAGGAACAACATGGACCGCCTGATTTACACCGTCGCCTCCGGCGCCAAACACGTCCTCGAGCAGCAGGCCACGACCTCGAACAACCTGGCGAACCTGAACACGACCGGCTTCCGCGCCCAGCTGGACACCTTCCGCGCCGTGCCGGTGCAAGGCGAAGGCTTGCCGACCCGCGCCTTCGTGGTCAACAACACGGTCGGCGCCGACTTCTCGTCCGGCCCGCTGCAGATGACCGGCCGCGACCTCGACGTCGCCATCAAGGGCCCGGGCTGGATCGCCGTGCAGAACGCCGACGGCACCGAGTCGTACACCCGCAACGGCGCCCTGCAGATGAGCCCGAACGGCGTGCTCACCACGCCGGGCGGCCAGACCATCATGGGCGAGGGCGGCCCGATCACGATTCCGCCCGACGTCACCGTGACGGTCGGCGGCGACGGCACCATTTCCACCATCTCCAACGTGGAACGCCCGGCCGCCCCGGTCATCCTCGGCCGCCTGAAGCTGGTGAATCCCGACCAGAACAACCTGACCCGCGGCGACGACGGCCTGTTCCGCATGAAGGACGGCAGCAGCGCCCCGGCCGACCCGGCGGTGCGCGTGGCCGGTGGCGCGCTCGAGGGCAGCAACGTGAATGCCGTCGATGCCATGGTGTCGATGATCGGCCTGGCGCGCAGCTTCGAGACCCAAATGAGCCTGATGAAGAACGCCGAGAATAACGCCGCGAAAGCCAGCCAGATCCTCGCTTTGAACTAAGTGTTTCTCCAGCATAATTCTATTGTGCGTGGGGCGCTGTTGCCACCAGCGCCGCCGCCAATAGGAGAAACCCATGATTCGTTCGCTGTACATCGCCAAGACCGGTCTCGAGGCGCAGCAAACCAACCTCGACGTCATCACCAACAACCTCGCCAACGTCAGCACCAACGGTTTCAAGAAATCGCGTGCGGTGTTCGAGGACCTGCTGTACCAGACCGTGCGCCAGCCCGGCGCCCAATCCTCGCAGCAAACCAACCTGCCGTCCGGCCTGCAGCTGGGCACCGGTGTGCGCGCCGTCTCGACCGAGCGCATCTTCACCCAGGGTAATCCGCAGGAAACCGGCAATTCGAAGGACGTCATGATCAACGGTACCGGCTTCTTCCCGGTGCTGCTGCCCGACGGTACCCAGGCCTATACCCGCGACGGCTCGTTCCAGACCGATTCCAACGGCACCCTGGTCACCTCCAGCGGCTATCCGCTGCAGCCGCCGATCACCGTGCCGGCGAACGCCGAAACCATCACCGTCGGCCGCGACGGCACCGTGTCGGTGAAAGTGGCCGGCACGAATGCCACCACCCAGATCGGCAACCTGCAGCTGATGACCTTCATCAACCCGGCCGGCCTGGAATCGAAGGGCGAAAACCTGTACCTGGAAACCACCGCCTCGGGCAACCCGAACGCGAACACCCCGGGCACCAACGGCGCCGGCATCATCATGCAGGGCTATGTGGAAACCTCGAACGTCAACGTGGTCGAGGAAATGGTCAACATGATCCAGACCCAGCGGGCTTACGAGATCAACAGCAAGGCGATCACGACGTCCGACCAGATGCTGCAAAAACTGTCCCAGCTCTAATCCGACTTCTTTTACGCCCATTCATGAAAAAGCTCGCCTTCATCGCTACCTTGTCCGCTGTGCTCGCCGGCTGCGGCACCACCCCGACCTCGATCGTGCAGGAAACGCGCAGCGCCCGTCCGGCCCTGGCCGAAGTCGCTCCGCCGACCGACGGCGCGATCTATAACGCCGCGCGCTACCGCCCGATGTTCGAAGACCGCCGCGCGCGCCAGATCGGCGATTTGTTGACCATTAACATCGTCGAAAAGACCTCGGCCAACAAGGCCGGCACCAGCTCGGGCAACAAGTCGGGCAGCGCCAGCTTCGGCCTGCCGGGCGTGATCCAGTCGAAACTGGGCGCCAACGTGGCGGCCGAAGGCAGCACCAAGTTCTCGGACGGCGACAACCAGAGCGCCAGCAATGCCTTTACCGGCACCATCGGCGTGACCGTCACCGAGGTCCTCTCGAACGGCAACCTGATCGTGGCCGGCGAAAAGCAGGTGGCCATGAACAAGGGCATCGAGTTCATCCGCTTCTCGGGCATGGTCAGCCCCGACACCATCCAGAACGGCAACGTCGTCTCCTCGACCGTGGTGGCCGATGCGCG
>NZ_DFQP01000061.1:0-5551 GCF_002377845.1 Microbacterium sp. UBA3486 | reverse complement strand
CGCGCGCGGCGAGCCCATCAGCGGGGACGAGGCGGAGCGGGTGGAGGCCGCGCGGCGCGGGGGCGGACGGTCGGATGCGGCTGTCGCCGACGCCACGACCGATGCCGGGCCGACGGACCCCGGCTCCAGGCCCGTCGCGCGCTGAGCGAGCCGCCCTTGCCCGCCTGGGGCAGGGGCGGCTTTCTGTCAAGGGGCTCCCCTTTCGCGTCCCGATCGAGCAGTGTTCATCGTGGGGGCAGCGAGGAGAATGATGGAGCACGATCCAGACCGGAGATTCACGCTGGTCGAGGTGAGCGCGAGCGACTGGGCGATCCACGATCTGCAGTACCCGGAGAACGACCACCGCAGAGTCGTCTGCACGATCTTCGAGGATGCCCCCACCGAGGTGGAGGTGCTGTGGCGCCGCGACCTCCCGCTCGCCCTGCGGTACTCCTCCGCCGAAGACGTCCTCGAGGCCGTGCGGCGGTTCCAGGACTCCTCCCGTGCGACGCGCCCCATCCCGATCCCCCACCTGCCCCCGGCCCGCGGCGCGAACGGCAGAAGGTCTGCACCACGCTGACACGCCGTGATGATCAGGTGGACGCGATATGTCGGTCTGCGCCAGACTGACGAGCAGTAGGCCGTCCCCCACCTCGCCTGGAGTCCCCGTGTCGTCACCCGCACCCACCGCATCCTTCTGGAAGACCTTCTGGGAGAGGGGCGGCTGGTGGCGAGCCCTCCTGCTCACCGCCGTCTACTTCGCCCTGTTCCAGCTGTTGTCACTGGTCTTCACCCCTCTCGCCGAGCAGGTCCAGGACCCGGCGGGCACAGCCGGTGTCGCGGTGTTCTACCTGCTGCCCGAGATCATCGGAGCCGTGATCCTGGCGCTCTTCACCCTGTCAGTCGGATGGTGGCGCGAGCTCTTCGCGCGGCAGCCGATCCGCGGCCGTGGCTGGATGTGGATCGCGATCGTTGTCGTCCTGCTCTTCAACATCCTCCGGTTCGCCACGATCGACTATGGAGCTGTCGGCGTCGACGTCGTCCTCACGTGGCTGCTCACCGGACTCCTGATCGGGCTGACGGAGGAGGTCCTCACCCGCGGCCTGGTCGTGACCCTGATGCGCAAGGCCGGCTACCGCGAGATCGTCGTCGCGGTGATCTCGGCCACGCTGTTCTCCCTCCTCCACGCGGGCAACCTGCTCTCGGGACAGCCTCTGCTGACCACCGCGATCCAGGTCCTGTACACCTTCGCCTTCGGCATCCTGATGTATCTGGCCCTCCGCGTCACCGGCACGCTGATCGCACCGATCCTGCTGCACGCGAGCACGGACCCGAGCATCTTCCTGCAGTCCGCGTATCCCGCGGACGGTGCACTCACGGCCTTCGCCGCCTTCGGCAACATCGCGGTGATCATCACCGGGTTCGTGCTGATCTTCTTCATCCGCGGTCGCGTCGGCGACGCCCAGCCGTCCTTCTCCGAGACGCGCCCCGCATGACGGCGCCGTCGCTCCGCGTGCAGCCGCGGGTATGGATCGGCCTGATCATCTGGGTCGGCTACATCGTCGTGGTGTTCGCGATCCAGAAGTCCACGGGGATCCCCTACGACACATGGGGCGACAGCGCCGGCAACCTCTTCTTCGGCGCCGGGCTCTCCCTCATCGTCGCGACGATTCTCCTCGCGATCACCACGAGCCTGCTCGGCTGGTGGGGCCCGGCGATCCACGAGGCGCAGCGCAGCCGTCACACCTGGCCGATCTTCGTACCGATCCTGGTCGCCGTGGCCGCCGTGCTGAATCTCGCCGGTACCGATTGGAGCGCGTACAGCGGTGCGTTCCTCGGCGCTTCGCTCGTGCTCCTCCTGGTCGGCTTCACGGAAGAGATCGTGCACCGTGGACTGCTGCTCACGGCTCTGCGATCCCGGTTCGCCGAGGTCTGGGTGTGGCTCCTCTCCTCGGCCCTCTTCGCGGTGATGCACTTCGTCAACGTGCTTCTCGGCGCACCGTTCGCCGGCACCGTCAGCCAGGTGGGCACCGCCTTCCTCATGGGGACGGCGCTCTACATCCTGCGCCGGGTGACCGGATCGCTCATCTGGGCGATGGTGCTGCACGGCGTGTGGGACTTCTCGGTCTTCGCCGCGGGGGTGGGCACGCCGAGCGGGGTCTCCGTGATCGCCAACCTCCTCTACCTGCTGGTGGGGATCGTCGGTGTCGCGATCGTCTGGGTCGTGATCCGCGGAGTGGACGAGCGCACCCCCGCGCTCGGGTCGGCCTCACTGCAGTAGGTCTGCCTCCGGCCAGTCGGTCACGACGACCTTCCCGATGGTGCGGGACGATTCGACGATCTCGTGCGCCCGACGCATGGTCTCGGCGTTCAGCGGGGTGAGGTGGGTCGTGACCGTGGTGCGGAGGGTGCCGTCGTCGACGAGGGTGGCGACGCTCTCCAACAGGTCATGCTGGTAGTGATCGGCGGGGTCGGTGACCGGCCGGGTGAACATGAGCTCCCAGTGCCAAGTGACGCTCTTCGCCTTGAGCGCGTCGATGCTGCCCCCTGTCTCGTCGATGGAGACCACCTGTCCTCGTGGACGGATGACGTCGGCGATCGCGCGGACGTTGCCGGGCGTGAACGACGTGAACACGTAGTCGACACCGGTCGGAGCGAGGGCCGACACCTCGGTGGTGAAGTCACGGCCGACGACGTGATCCGCGCCCATCTTCCGCACCCACTCCGCCGTCTCAGGCCGAGAGGCCACCGCGACGACCTCGAGACGGGTGAGCGCCTTCGCGAGCTGGATGATCAACGATCCGACGCCCCCTGCGGCGCCGATCACCAGGAGCACGCCCTCGCTCTCGCGGGTGAGGGCGAGGCGGTCGAACAGGCTCTCCCAGGCGGTGATGACGGTGAGGGGCAGAGCGGCCGTCTCGGCCACCGAGAGCGTGTGCGGCGCATGCCCCACGATGTTCTCGTTCACGAGGTGGTATCGGGCGTCGGTGCCGGGGCGGTCGATCTGCCCGGCGTAGTAGACGCGATCCCCCACCGCGAAACGCGTGACCTCGTCACCGACGGCGACCACGACTCCCGCCGCGTCATATCCGAGGATCCGCGGCGCACCCGACGTGGGAGCGCCGGCGCGCACCTTCACGTCGACGGGATTCACCGACACGCCCTGCACCTCGACGAGGAGATCTCGACCGACGGGGTTCGGCACAGGAAGCGAGATGTCGCTGAGCGACGTGGGATCGGTCACGGGACGTCGACCGCGGGCGCCGATCGCGGGCATGCGCTCGGGGAGCGGATGCGACGAGGAGGCGGAGTTCGGAGTGTTCGTGGTTGGCATGCGCGTCACGCTATCCGAAGCACTCTAGTTACCCGCAAGCGCTCCTGGTATCCAAGAGATACTGGCTTGCACCGTGGAGATAGGCGACCTCGGCGGAGCGTTCCCGTCGCAACGAGCGCCGAGTCGCGATCCACAGCAGCGAGGCTGTTACATTCAACGGCATGCGCGCAGCGAACTCGCCGGTCAGAGCAGCGGACCAGGAACGGTCGGATCGGCGCGGACTCGCGGTCAGCCTCTGGATCCTCATCCCTCTGATCCTCCTCGTGACGTACTTTGCGCAGATCCTCGAGTCGTTCAGCGCTGTCGGCTGCGAAGGCGACTGCGATCTGGATCTCGCCTTCGGCGCCCGCGCCGCTTATCCGTGGGCGATCGGGGCCTCGGTCCTCGCGGCGGTGGTCGTCGCCGTGGTGTGCCGACGCACGAGGAAGCCCGCGTACTGGGGCCCCTTGCTCGGCGTCATCCTCGTCCTGCTGTCGGCGATCGTGACCAGCATCCTGTTCCAGGTCGGCCTGGCCCCGATGCACGAGCGGAACGACAGGATCGCGAGCGGCGAGATTCCGGTCGAGACACCACCGCCGCTCCCCGACCCGGTCGGAGACTGGGAGGCGAGCGTCGGCGGCACCCCGTACCTGCGGTTCTCCGCCGACGGCACCGTTGACGGCAACGACGGATGCAACGACTTGAGCGGCCGATGGACGCAGGAGTCCTCCGGCAGGATCGACCTGGAAGCGCTCGTCCCCCAGACGACGAACGTGTGCGACGGCGTCGACACCTGGCTGAGCGTCGGTCGTTCGGCCGACATCGTCGACGGCTACATGTACGTCAACGGCGATATGGACTCACCCATCGGAGGCCTGCAACCGGCACGCTGAGGCTCGAATCGCACCCCGGGAACCAGAAAAACCCCGGCGAACCGGGGTTTCGTTCTGTAGCAGGAGCGGGGCTTGAACCCGCGACCTCACGATTATGAGTCGTGCGCTCTAACCAGCTGAGCTACCCTGCCGCGAGGCATCCGTCCGCGTGAGAAGAATGCTTGCGAGCCCCGAGTCAGGATTGAACTGACGACCCCTTCCTTACCATGGAAGTGCTCTGCCACTGAGCTATCGGGGCGTGCTGCCCCTCGCGGGGCAACCGTACGAGAATACCATCACTGTGGCGTCCTCATGAAATCGAGCCGGTCAGTACGACGTTCGACCGGCATTCTCCTTGAGCCACGGCATCGGGTCGATGGTCGATCCGTTGACGATGAGCTCGAAGTGCAGGTGGGCGCCGTAGGAACGGCCCGTGTTTCCGGTCTTGCCGACGACAGTGCCGACCGTCACCGTGTCGCCGGCCTTGACGTTCAGAGAGCCGTACTGCATGTGCGAGTAGTGGCTCGTGATGACCTGGCCATCGATGACGTGATCGATGTAGACCGTGACACCGAAGGCGCCGCCCTGCTCGGTCGCGATGCGGACCGTGCCGTCGGCGATGGCCTGGATCGGCGCTCCGTTGCCCGGCACGAAGTCGATGCCCTCATGGAGGCGGCCGCTGCGCATGCCGTAGCCGTAGCTCATGCCCACACCGACGAGGAACGGCCACTGGATCGCGGCGTCGGGGTCGTTCGTGAAGATCTCGCCCGAGTAGTTGATGCCTTGCTCCGCGGCGACCTCGGCGAGCGAGACCGTGCTGAAGTCATCGGCGCGGGTGAGCGCCTCGCTCTCGACGCCGGATGGCGCGACGAACGCCTGGATCTCACCCTCCGCCGTGTCCTTCGCTTCTCCGGCGGAGGACGAGACCAGCGACATCGACGCCGCCGAAGCACCCTGTACGCCGGCGACCGCCTCGGCGGGGAGCGTCATGGACACCGCGAGGAGACCGGCGAGGCTCATCACCCCGACGGTCGCGCTGAGAGTCACGGCCTTGCGGATGTTGCGGGGACGACGGGCGGCCACATGCATGGCGGCGACGGGCTCGTCGTCGGAGGCGCGCGCCGACTGCGCCCGCGCACGGTCGGCTGCGGAGACGGTGGGAACGGAACCGGTCGCACGGAACGCGCGGGACGCACGCTCGAACGCGTCGGTGTCGTCGCCGGGCACGTCGGGGACATCGGCGATGATCGGCTCCGGGTTCGGAGCGATGAAGGGCTCGACCAGCGGCTCGGCGGCGACGTCGTCGGCCGTGGGGCGCTGACGGGCGGCACGCCGGGAAAGCGGGGCGACAGCAGCGAGGGCGACGGCCGTGGCGTCGACGGCGGCA
>NZ_DFQP01000072.1:0-38611 GCF_002377845.1 Microbacterium sp. UBA3486 | reverse complement strand
CCTGCAGCACGAGATCGACCGCATCGCCGCCCTCGTCGCGGCGCGCACGCGCGGACCGGGCTCGGTGGTCGCCCTCGAGCTGCCCCGCACGATCGAGCACGTCGCCGCGATCTTCGGCGTCCTCCGCTCCGGGCGGGCGTACCTGCCATTGGATCTCGCGCATCCGACCGAGCGTCGCCGCCGTCTCGCCGACCGGGCGGGAGCGGAGCTCGTGATCGTCCCGCCGGGAACTTCCGGAACGCCCGGAACGCCCGGAGTCGCCGAGGACATGTCGGGCTGCATCCCCCGGCTCGAGCTCCCGCGCGCGTCCGACGCCGCGCCGGGCGAGGGACGCTCCGACGTCACCCTGCCGCAGCTCACCCCGGCCCACGCGGCGTACACGATCTTCACCTCGGGGTCGACGGGTGAGCCGAAGGGCGTGGTCGTGCCGCACCGCGGGCTCCTGACGATGTACGACAACCACCTCGAGGCGATCTTCCGACCCACCATCGCGCGGGCCGGTCGCTCGCCGCTGCGCATCGCGCACACGGTGTCGTTCTCGTTCGACATGTCGTGGGAGGAGCTGTTCTGGCTGTTGGACGGGCACGAGGTGCACATCGTCGACGAGGAGAGCCGACTCGACGTCGAAGCCCTCGTCGCGCACTACGCGCAGGTGGGCATCGACGTCGTGAACGTGACGCCGTCCTTCGCGCGGGAGCTGCTGCGTGCCGGCCTCCTCGACCACCGGCCCCCGGCGCTCGTCCTTCTCGGCGGGGAGGCCGTGCCGGCGGAGCTGTGGACGACGCTCCACGACCATCCGCACACGGCGGGATACGACCTGTACGGCCCCACCGAGTTCACGATCAACGCGCTCGGCGTCGACCTGGCGTCGGGGACCACCCCGTGCCTCGGACGACCGATCCTCGGCGCGCGGGCGTACGTGCTCGACTCGGGGCTGCGCGAGGTGCCGCCGGGGGGAACCGGCGAGCTCTACCTCGCCGGTGACGGCCTCGCCCGTGGGTACGACGGTCAGACCGCGCAGACCGCCGCGCGCTTCGTCGCCGACCCCTTCGGCGGCCCGGGTGAACGCCTCTATCGAACGGGCGACCGCGTGCACCGTCTGCCGGACGGCGGGATCGAGTATCGCGGGCGCGACGACGGGCAGGTGAAGGTCCGCGGATACCGCATCGAGCTCGCCGAGATCGAGAAGGCGGCGGAGAGTCACCCCCGGGTGGCGCAGGCCGCAGCCTCCGTGGGGGGCGCCGCCGGCGGTGTCCTCCGGTTGCACGTGGTCGTGACGCCGGGCCTCGACGATGTGCTCCTCGACGATGCATTCCTCGAGGATGTGCGATCGCACCTCGCCCGCATCCTTCCTCCCTATGCGATCCCTTCGCTGTTCGCGGTGGTCCCCGTGATCCCGCTCACGGTCAACGGCAAGGTCGACCGCGAGGCGCTCCCCGTTCCCCGCGGCTCCGGCACTGGTGAGCCGCCGCAGGGACGGGCCGAGCGGCTCGTCGCGGAGGTCTTCGAGCAGGTGCTGGGCGTGGTGGTGCAGCATCGGGACGAGGGGTTCTTCGACCTCGGCGGCCACTCCCTGCTGGCGATGCGCGTCGTGGCGCAGCTGGGGGAGGAGCTCGGGGTGCGGGTGCCGGTCGGGACCGTGATGGCCGCGCCGACCGTGCGCGCTCTCGCTGCGGCGATCGGCGATCCCGCGCGGGATGCCGGACTCGCTCCCGTTCTCGTGCTCCGGGAGTCGGCATCGGAGGAGTCGCCCCTGTTCTGCGTGCATCCCGCCGGCGGTTTCGCCTGGCAGTTCGCCCCGCTCGTGCGCTTCCTCCCTGCGGGCGTGGGCGTGGTCGGGCTCCAGGCGCCGCTGCTCTCCGGTGGCGAGAGCGCGGCCATGGATGTGGATGAGCTCGCGCTCGAGTACCTCGAACGGATCAGGGCCATCGCGCCGCGGGGCCCTTATCGACTGGCGGGGTACTCCTTCGGCGGCAACGTCGCCCATGCGATCGCCGCGCGGCTGGTGGAGGAAGGCGAGGAGATCGAACTGCTCGCCCTCCTCGATCCGGCACCGCTCTCGGGTCGACGAGACGCCTCTCGGACCGCGGCTTTCGGTCCCGAGGAGGAGGAGGCGGTGCGCGCGGAGCAGACGGCGTTCTTCGCCGAACTCCGGGATGAGGGCGGAGACGATCCGGATCTCCGCGCGGCGATCCGTGCTTCACGGGGTGTGCTGGGGCTCGACGACCGCGCCACGGTCGAGGCGATCGTGGCGAGTCACGCCTGGGCCTCCGGCCTCATGGCCGCATCCGCGTCTCCGGTCACCGCTGTTCCCACTGCCCTGTTCGTCGCGGGGCGCGAAGATCCCGCAGCGTCGGGGTGGGGGGTGCGCCTCGGCGACGACGCGGTGACCACCGTGCTCGATGCCGATCACTCCGGGATCGTCGCCCCCTCAGCGTGGGAGCAGATCGGTCCGGCGATCTCGCGCCGTCTGGAGAAGGGGCGATGAACGGACGCGGTCGGCTGCTCCGTGAGACGGCGTGGAGGTTGCGCGCACCACTGGCTCTCTCCATGGCCGGCGCCGTGGTGCGCCAGGGCGGGTTCCTCGCGGCGCCCTTCATCCTGCAGTTCGCGATCGACGACGGCGTGATCGGGGGCGACCTGGGGGCGGCGGCGTGGTGGGGCGGAGTCGTCCTCGTGGCGGGGATCGCGCAGTTCTTCGGGATGTGCGTGTGGGACCACTTCGCCAACCTCGCCGATGCGCGTACCGGTGTGTTCCTGCGCGAGCGTCTTCGCACGTGTGCGATCGCCGGCGCGGGGCCGTCTTCCGGCGGGACCGGTGATCTGCTGATCCGGGCCGGGCGGGACGTCGACCTCGTCCGGGTCTGGGTGCACGGTCTCCCCACCTGGATCGTGATCGCGGTCACGGTCGGTGTCCTCGTGCCGGGGCTCGCCTCGCTGGATCCGTGGCTGCTGCTCGTCGCCGGGGCGACGGTGCCCTGTCTGATCGTGCTCGCGGTCGTCTACCCTCGGCGCTTCGAGCGGGCGTCCATGCACGCGGCCGAGGCGCACGGCCGACGGGCTGACGCGGTCGATCATCTGCTCCGCAGCGCCGTCACCGTGCGCGGAGCCGGGATGGGGCGCGCGGTCGTCGAGCGCCATGAACGTATGTCGGCCGACCTCACCGATCGCACCGTGCGCGCGGGAGGGATCCTCGCCCGATGGACGGCCCTGGGCGAGGGGATCCCCGCCGTCGCCACGGCGGTCGGCGTGGTCGTCGCCGTCTTCGCCGTTCTCGACGGGCGTCTCACGGTCGGTGGGCTCGTGACGTTCAGCGGGTGGATGGCGACGGTCGGGATCGCCGTGCAGGTGGGGCTCCAGCGGTGGACGCAGAGCGCGGATGCCCGGGTGGGCGCGGCCCGGCTGCAGCCGGTTCTCCGCGTCCCGCACACGACGGGTGAGCAGGCTCCGGCGCGGGAGATCGTCTTGGACGGCGTGCGGGCGTTTCCCGACGCGGAGCCGATCGCGCTCACCCTCGCCCCCGGTCGTCTGATCGGGCTCAGCGGTCCGACAGGGAGTGGCAAGTCGACACTGCTGCGGATGATCGCCGGGATCGAGGCGCCGCATGCAGGTCGCGTGCTCGTCGACGGTGCAGCGGCCACGGGAGCGGTCGGCGGGGTGCATCTCGTTCCCCAGCGTCCGCTCGTGCTGAACGGAACCGTGCGTGAGAACCTCGCCCTCGGCGCGGCCACGGGAGACGGCGAGGACGACGATGCGCGCTACCGTCGTGCGCTCGCCGTCGTCGGTCTCGATGCGGAGCTCGCACCGCGGTCGGTCGATCCCCTCGACGCACCGGTCGGGGAAGGAGGCGGGGAGCTCTCAGGGGGACAGGTGCAGCGGCTCGCACTCGCCAGGGCGCTGGTCGTCGAGCCCGCGGTGCTGCTCCTCGATGACGTCACCTCTGCGGTGGATCCGGCGACGGGGGCCCGCATCATCGCCGCGATCAGGGAGGTGGCGGCGGAGCGCATCGTGGTGGTGGCCGGGCACGGGGCGATCATCGACGCCGCCGACACGGTTCTGCATCTCTCGGTGCGCACGGAGGTGTCGGCATGAGCCCCGTGGCGGATGCCGCAGCCGAGGGGGTCACCGTGCGGGCGGCGTACTCGGATCGGCTCCTCGCCGCACCCTCGCGGCGCGGAGTGGTGCGCGCCGCCCTGCGGTTCGCACGTCCGCACAGCTTCCTGCTCATGAGCGCGATCGTCTTCGGCGTCGGAGCGAGTCTCGCGGCGACGCTGGCGCCGGTGGTCGTGGGGCGGGTGACCGATGCGCTGCTGAGGGGAGAGCGGGAGACCGCACTGCTCCTCGCAGGGGTCGGGGTGGGTCTCGCCCTGCTTCAACTGGTGCTCTCGGCGGTCGGGAGGAGTCGGCTGGCGCGCGGTGGCGAGTTCCTCGTGCGGGATGTGCGGGATCGGATCGCGGCGCAGCTGACGACCGTGCCCCTGCGCTTCGTCGAGCGACACCGACACGGCGAACTGCTGCAGCGCGGCACGGCGGAGATCGCGGCACTCTCCGCCTTCGTGCGCGAGTCCTCGACGGCCCTCCTCGTGACGGGGTCGACCGTCCTCCTGCTGGTGACCGTGCTCGCGCTCCAGTCCTGGGTGCTGGCCCTCGTGCTCGTGCTCGTCTTCTTACCTCCGGCGCTCTTCGTGATGCATCGGTTCCGTTCGCGGGCTGCGGACGCCTACGGCGCGGAGGCGGCGGCAGAAGCGGATGTCGTGGCGGAGCTCGCGGAGAGCGTCCGGGCGCGCTCCCTCATCGCAGGCGCCCCGGCGGTGACGCGTCGCCGACTGGACGACCGCTCGGCGGAGATCAACGCGCACGCGGTCGAGGCGCAGATGCGCACTGTCGTCCTCGGGCGGTGGATCAGTGCCATGTCGCTCATCGAGGGGGCGACCCTCGCGGCGCTGATCGTGGTCGGCGTGCCGCTGGTGGGTGCGGGCACGGTCTCGGTCGGGGTGGTCGTGACCTTCCTGCTGGCGAGCGTGACCCTCTTCTCCGGCTTCTCCGACCTGGTCGCTCTCGTGGGTGCGGTGGAGGAGGCGGCGACGGGTGCCGCACGCGCGAACGACCTGCTTCGTGCCACGGCGTCGGATCCTCCCATCGAAAGCACCCCCGGGGAGAGCCTGTCCGATGAGTCCGCGAAGGACGGCGGGGAGGTGCCGGGCGTGGGGATCGAGGTCGACGACGTCTGGTTCGACTACGGCGGCGACCCCGTGCTGCGCGGGGTGAGCCTGCGCCTGGCGAGCGGAGTGCGCCACGGCCTCGCGGGACGCTCCGGAGCAGGGAAGTCCACGCTCGCTCTCATCCTCGCGGGACTGTACGCCCCGACCAGGGGCACGGTTCGGTGCGAGGGCGTCGACCTCGACGCGCTCACGCCTGCCGAGCGCGCGCTCCGCGTCGCCTTCGTGCCGCAGGAGGTCCAGCTCGGGACGGGGACGATCGCCGACGAGTTGCGTCTCACCGATGCTTCCGCTGACGAGGGAGATCTGCGCGCGGCATTCGCCGCTCTCGGCCTGACGTCGTGGCTCGACGGGCTGCCGGAGGGACTGGCGACAGCCGTCGGAGCGGACTCGCCGCTCTCGGCCGGTCAGCGGCAGCTGGTGGGCCTCGCCCGCATCGCACTGCTCGAAAGCCGGGTGATCGTGCTCGACGAGGCGACGTCGGATGTGGATCCGGAGACCGCCGGCCTCGTCGAGGCGGCCCTCGATCGTCTCGCGCAGGGGCGGACCGTCGTCGTGGTCGCCCACCGGGAGTCGACCCTCGCGCGTCTCGATCGCGTCCTCGAGGTGCACGAGGGCACGGTCACGGGCTGATGTCGCCCGTCGTCGGCGTTCCCGTCTCCGTTCCCGCCGAGGTGGGGGGCTCCGGCCCGATCCGCACCATCGAGGCGCGGGTCGAGATCGCGGATCGGCTGGTGGATGCGGAGCCGCCGTCGTGGCTTCCGCTCACCGACGACGACCGTGCGCGCCTCGCCGCGTTCCGGCGGGAGGCGGACGCCCGCCGTTTTCTCACGGGACGGATCCTCGTGCACCGCCGGCTGCATGAGGAGCGGGGTGTTCCGCTCGGGGGCGCCCGGTTCGCACGGCGATTCACCGCGGCGGGGGAGTGGAAGCCGATCCTGTCGGCGGAGCCGGGGCGAGGATGGGCGGGCGCGGCGTGGCCGGACGTGTCCATCTCGCACAGTGGGACGTTCGTCGCCGTCGCCTTCTGCGAGGAGGCGGAGGTGGGGATCGACATCGAGCAGCACTCGTCCTTCGTCGACGCGGAGGACATGCTCGCCCTCGCCCTCACCCCGGCGGAGCGGGCGCGCGTGTCGTCGATCGCCGATGCGGCACGCGCCTTCACGGCGAAGGAGGCCGTGCTCAAGGCCGTGGGCTTCGGTCTCGCGATCGATCCCCTCCGGGTGGAGATCCTCGATGGTGCGGTCCGGTGCTTCGATCACGTCGAGCGTCGTCCCGTGGCGCTGGCGCCGGTTCCCGCCTCCGCTCTCGTCTCGGCGACGGTCGCGATCGCTCCGAGGGTCTTCGCCGTCTGAGGCGGCGACCTCAGCCCTGGGATTCCTCCGCCGCGCTCGCGAGCACACGCTGCAGCGGCTGATAGTGCTCGATGACGGCCTGCCGATAGCGTTCGACATCACCCGAACGTGCGGCGTCGAGCATGTCGCCGTGCGCCTTCGCCGTCTTGTGGATGTCGTCGGGCTGAGGGATGCCCAGCTGGGGGAGCACGGCCGTGTGCACATCCCAGAAGGCGCCGACCAGCTGACCGACCAGACGGTTGCCGATCGCGCCGAAGAGGCGGGTGTGGAACGCGCGGTCCTCGTCGAGGAAGTGCTCCCCGCGCTCGGCCTTGGCGACCATGTCGGCCACCAGGGCGTCGAGCTCGGGGTCGGGGTCGTCCTGAGCGGCGGCCACCACGCGTTCGGCCATCGACAGATCCAGCGCCAGGCGCACTTCGACGACCTCCCGCAGCGCCTGCAGGGATCCCTCCGGCGACAGCACCCCGCGGAACACGAGGGCTTCGACCATCGGGTCCAGCGACATCGGTCCGACATACGTGCCGTGGCCGTGACGCACATCGACGATGTCGAGGGTCGAGAGCGTGCGGATCGCCTCGCGCACGGAGGATCGCGAGACGTCGAGCTCCTCGCAGAGCTCCGCCTCGGTCGGCAGCGGGTCGCCCGGCGTGAGCCCCCGGGTCAGGATGAGCTGCTTGATCTGATCCGCCGTGGTCGAGCGCCGCATGCGTGACGCCCTACTCGTGGTGGACTTCATGGGGCTCCCTCTCGTGCCTGGCAGAAACGCTCCGATCATCTCACTCTTGTGATCTGATCGAACCTGTGTTTAGAGTACATCAGACATCAGATGTCCTCAAGATGTTCCCCCCACCACCCTGGAGCACACATGAACCGACACATCACCCGCCGCCGCGCGGGTCGATTCGCGATGGCGGTCGCCGGCACAGTCGCCGCGTCCGTCGCCCTCGCCGGCTGCGGCGCGGGCACCACCAGCACTCCCGACGAGAGCGCAGCCGCGAGCGAGATCGACCCCGACGGCATCATCGAAGCGGGCATCTCGTACACGCTGAACGGCAGCTTCGACCCGATGGTCGCGTCGGGCGCCGTCACGGTCTCGGCGAACTGGCACATCTTCGAGGGGCTGGTCGACCTCGACCCCGTCACCCAGAAGTCTGCCCCCGCCCTCGCCGCCGACCTCCCGACGAAGATCGACGATACGACCTACGAGATCGACCTCCGCGAAGGCGCCACCTTCCAGAACGGCGATCCGGTCACCGCCGACGACGTGGTCTTCAGCTACGACCGCGTGCTCGACCCGAACAACAACTCGCTCTTCCTGTCGTTCGTCGACTTCATCGACACCGTCACCGCGGTCGACGACGACACCGTGCGGATCACCACCGACTACCCGTTCTCGCTGATCAACGACCGCCTCGGTGTCGTCAAGATCGTCCCGAAGTCGGTCGTCGAAGCCGACCCCGAGGGCTTCGCCACCAACCCCGTCGGTTCCGGCCCGTACTCGCTGGTGTCGGCCGTTCCCGAGGACAAGCTCGTCTTCGAGCGCTACGACGACTACAACGGGCCGCGCCCCGCGCTCGCCGCCGGCATGAACTGGAACCTGCTCTCCGACGCCTCCGCTCGCGTCACCGCGATGTCCACGGGCACCGTGCAGGCGATCGAGGACGTGCCGTACATCGACGTCGACGCGCTCGCCTCCTCGGCCGACGTCGACAGCGTGCAGTCGTTCGGCCTGCTGTTCATGATGTTCAACACCAAGGCGGCGCCGTTCGACGACGTCCGCGTGCGCCAGGCCCTGCACTACGCCCTCGACATGGACAAGATCATCGGCACCGGCATGCTCGGCAACGCCACGCCCGCGACCTCGTTCCTGCCCGAGACCTACCCGAACTACCACGAGGCCTCCACGGTCTACACCTACGACCCCGAGAAGGCGAAGGAACTGCTCGCCGACGCGGGCGTCTCCGACCTGTCCATCACCCTGCTCACCACCGACACCGGATGGGTCAAGGAGGTCGCCCCGCTGATCAAGGAGTCCCTCGACGCGATCGGCATCGACACGACGCTCGACATCGGGCAGTCCGCGTCGATGTACGAGAAGGTCGACTCCGGCGACTACACGGTGGCCGTGGCCCCCGGTGACCCCTCGGTCTTCGGCGTCGACCCCGACCTGCTCATGAACTGGTGGTACGGCGAGAACGTCTGGACCCAGACCCGCACCAACTGGGCCGACTCTCCCGAGTACGCCCAGCTGCGCACGCTCCTCGACACCGCCGTCCAGCAGGAGGGCGAGGAGCAGCAGAAGACCTGGGACGAGGCCTACGACCTGCTCTCCGACCAGGCCGTGCTCTACCCGCTGTTCCACCGCAAGCTGCCGACCGCATGGAGCAGCCAGGAGCTGGTCGGATTCCAGCCCGTCCCCACCACCGGACTGTCGTTCCTCGACGTCGGCGTGGCGGCGAAGTAGCCCGCACCAGGGGGCGCGCTCACCCGACGAGGGCGCCCCCTGTCTCTCCCATACCCCCGGAAGGAGCGGCACGTGTCCCACACGCTCCGCCTCATCGGCCGGCGACTGCTGCAGCTGCCGCTGATGATCCTCGGCATCACGTTCCTCGTGTTCTTCGTGATGTCGTTCTCCCCCGTAGACCCGGCGCGCACCGCGCTCGGCGAGACGGCGTCACCCGAAGCCCTCGAGGCGTACCGCGAGGACCATGGCCTCGACCTCCCGCTGTTCGTCCGCTACGTGAACTTCCTGCTCGGACTCGTGCAGGGCGACCTCGGCACCTACTCCGCACGCAGTCTCCCGGTGATCGACGAGGTCGCCCGCGCCTTCCCGGTGACCCTGGCCCTCACCTTCCTCGGGCTCCTCATCGCGGTGATCGTCGCCTTCGTGATCGGCGTCCTCGCCGCCGTCTACCGCGACCGCTGGCCCGATCAGGTGATCCGCGTGTTCGGCGTCGCGGCGCTCTCCACGCCGTCGTTCTGGCTCGCCATCCTGCTCATCCAGGTCTTCACCCTCGGCCTGAACCTGCTGCCCGCCTCCGGGCCGCTCCCGGATTTCTGGAGCGACCCCTCCGGATGGCTCGCCCGCATGACCCTCCCCGCCATCGCGCTCGCCGTGCCGGTGATCGGTCAGCTCTCCCGCGTCGTGCGCACCTCGATGGTCGAGGAGCTCGACCGCGACTACGTGCGCACCGCCCTGGGCGCCGGCATCCCGCGAGTGATCGTCGTCGGTCGCAATGTGCTGCGCAACGCCCTGATCACCCCGGTCACCGTGCTCGGACTCCGCATCGGCTACCTGCTCGGCGGTGCGGTCGTGATTGAGATCATCTTCGCCATCCCGGGAATGGGAACGCTCATCCTCAACGGCGTCACCAACAACGAACCCAACCTCGTGCAGGGTGTGACGCTCGCCGTGGCGCTCGCCTTCGTCGTCATCAACATCATCGTCGACCTCCTGTACGTGCTCATCAATCCTCGAATCCGGGCGGTGTGACATGCGACGCAAACTCACGGAACGTCTCTCCGTTCCCGGTCTCCGCTGGGGCCGGCTGTCCCTCGGATCGATCATCTGCATCGCCGTGCTGGCGATCATCGGGCTGGCGGCGATCTTCGCACCGCTCATCGCGCCCTTCGACCCGCTGGCGTCCGGGACTCCGGTGCAGCCGCCGAGCGCGGAGCACTGGTTCGGCACCGACCGCCAGGGCCGCGACATCTTCTCCCGTCTCGTCTTCGGTGCCCGCTACTCGCTCGTGATCGGCATCGGCGCGACACTCGTCGCGCTGCTGGCCGCCTGCGTGCTCGGGACGATCGCCGCCACGGCCCCGAGGTGGATCTCCGAGACGCTCATGCGCGTCATGGACGTCGTGATGTCGTTCCCCGGCATCGCGCTCGCCGCCGTCTTCGTGGCGGTGTTCGGCAAGTCGCTCCCCGTGCTCGTGCTCACGATCGCGTTCCTCTATGTGCCGCAGCTCACCCGCATCGTCCGCGCCAACATCCTCGACCAGTACGGCGAGGACTACGTCTCGGCCGTGCGCGTGATGGGCGCGGGCACCCCGCGCATCATCGTCCGCCACGTGGCGCGCAACGCCATGGCCCCCGTGCTGGTGTTCGCGACCGTGCTCGTCGCCGACGCGATCGTGTTCGAGGCTTCGCTGTCGTTCCTGCAGGCCGGGGTTCCCGACCCCGAGCCGTCGTGGGGCAACGTGATCGCCGCCGGCCGCAATCTGCTGATGAGCGGCGCGTGGTGGGCGACCTTCTTCCCCGGCATCCTCATCATGCTCACGGTGCTGTGCCTCAACATCCTCTCGGAGGGGATGACCGATGCGATGGTGTCGCCGCGGGCACGCAAGATCACCGCGGATGCCGCGGGCACCGAGGAGTCCACGCACGAGCTCGAGGTCGCAGCGATCCCCGACGACACCCACGTGATCCCCACCGTCGACACGGCGGTGAACCTCTCCGTTCCGAGCGGGGTGCCCGACACCCTGGTGCCGCGCGCCGAGGCCGTTCCTCTCGCCGAGCGACTGGCCGAGCTCCGTCAGCGCGAGCTCTCGCGCACCGACCGCCTGGTGTACACGGCGGAGGAGAAGCCTCTGCTCGACGTGCAGGATCTGTGCATCTCGTTTCCCCGTCATGGCGACGTGGACGTGGTCGACCACGTCAGCTTCACGGTGCGCCCCGGCGAGACGATGTCGCTGGTGGGGGAGTCGGGCTGCGGCAAGTCGATCACCTCGCTCGCGATCATGGGCCTGCTCGATCCGAAAGCCGACATCCGCGGGCGCATCCTGTTCGACGGCGAGGACCTGCTGCAGATGGCACCCAAGGAGCGCAACGCGCTGCGCGGCCACGACATCGCGATGGTCTACCAGGACGCGCTGAGCTCCCTCAATCCGGCGATGCTCATCCGCTCCCAGATGAAGCAGCTCACGTCGCGCGGCGGCACCCGCACCGCCAGGGAGCTGCTGGAGCTCGTGGGTCTCGACCCCGAACGCACCCTCGCCTCGTACCCGCACGAGCTCTCGGGAGGCCAACGGCAGCGCGTGCTCATCGCCATGGCGCTCACCCGGAACCCGCGACTGGTGATCGCCGATGAGCCGACCACGGCCCTCGACGTCACGGTGCAGGCGCAGGTCGTCGACCTGCTCATGCGGTTGCAGAAGGAGCTCGGATTCGCGCTCCTGTTCGTCTCGCACGACCTCGCGCTCGTCGCCGAGCTCACGCACCGGATCACGGTGATGTACGCGGGCCAGGTCGTCGAGCAGGGCACGACCAGAGAGGTGCTGACACAGCCGGTGCACGAGTACACGCAGGGGCTCCTCGGCGCGGTGCTCTCGATCGAGGCCGGTTCCGATCGTCTTCATCAGGTCTCGGGCGTCGTGCCGTCGCCGCGAGACTTCCCGACGGGCGACCGCTTCGCGCCGCGCTCCAGCGACCCCGCCCGGTACGCGGGCGTCGCCCCGGTGCGGCGGCACATCGCAGGAACCGAGCACTACTACTCCGCGCATCCCGACGATGCGCCCGTCGAGCCGATCGGAGCAGGACGATGAGCGAACCCGTCATCGAGCTCAAGGACGTGCACGTCCGCTACAAGACCCGTGCCTCCTCGCTCTTCCGGCCGCAGTACGTGGACGCGCTTGCGGGGGTCTCGCTCACCGTGAAGCGCGGGCAGACGCTCGGCATCGTCGGCGAGTCGGGGTCGGGCAAGTCGACCTCGGCCAAGGTGCTCATCGGCCTCGAGAAACCCACGAGCGGGCAGGTCGTGTTCGGGGGAGAGCCGGTGCGATCCTTCACGCCCGCCGTGCGCAGACGACTCGGCCGCATCCTCTCCGTGGTGTTCCAGGATCCGGCGACCGCCCTGAACGCGCGGATGACGGTGCGCGATGCGCTGCTCGACCCGATGCAGGTGCACCGCCTCGGCAGCCCGTCGACCCGGAGCCGAAAGGTGCGCGACCTGATCGGTCTCGTCGGACTGCCGGCATCGGCCCTGGACGCCCTGCCCAGCCAGCTCTCGGGTGGCCAGCGCCAGCGTGTGGCGATCGCCCGGGCGCTCGTGCTCGACCCGCAGGTGATCGTCGCCGACGAGCCCACCTCGGCGCTCGACGTCTCGGTGCGTGCCCAGATCCTCAATCTGCTGACTGACCTGAAGGATCAACTCGGCCTCGGGATGGTGTTCATCTCCCACGACATCCAGACCGTCCGCTATCTCTCCGACGAGATCGCCGTGATGAACAAGGGGCGCGTCGTCGAGTTCGGCGATGCGGCCCGCGTGTTCGACGCGCCCTCCGACGAGTACACCAGAACGCTGCTGGGCGCTGCGCCCTCGCTGCTCGAACCCCACCACTGAAACGACCGGAACACACATGTCTGCTGCCTCTCCCGCCCCCGTCTTCGCGGGCGTCGTCCCGCCCGTCGCCACCCCGCTGCTCGAGGACGGATCGATCGATCACGTCTCCCTCTCCCGCCTCGTCGACCGTCTGGTCGCCGAGGGGGTGTCAGGACTGTTTGCGCTCGGCTCCACCGGCGAGACCGCGTACTTCACCGACGACCAGCGCGTCGAGCTGCTCCGCACGATCGTCGCCGCGAACGCCGGTCGGGTGCCGGTCATCGCCGGCGCGATCGAGCTCACGGCGCCGCGCATCATCGAGACCGCCCGCCGTCTGATCGATGCCGGCGCCCAGGCGATCGTCACGACGGCTCCGCTGTACACGCTGAACTCGGCAGCCGAGGTCGCCGACCACTTCCGCACCATCGCGGCGGCCATCGACGCCCCGCTGTGGGCCTACGACGTGCCGGTGCGCGTGCACTCCAAGCTCGGCATCGACCTGCTCGTGCAGCTGGGCACCGAAGGGGTCATCCACGGCGTGAAGGATTCCTCGGGTGACGACGTCTCGTTCCGGCGCCTGATCGCGGCGAACGATGCCGCAGGGGGTCCGCTGCAGCTGCTCACCGGACACGAGGTCGTCGTCGACGCCATGGCCCTCGCCGGTGCCGACGGCGTGGTTCCCGGGCTCGCGAACGTGGAGGCCGCGGGGTACGTGCGACTGTGGGAGGCCGCGAAGAGCGGCGACTGGGAGACGGCTCGGGCCGAGCAGGAGCGCATCAACCGCCTGTTCGACATCGTGTTCCAGCCGAAGGGCCTCTCGGGCGATGCGACCGGTGTCGGCGCGTTCAAGGCGGCCATGCACGCCCGTGGCATCATCGATCACGCCACGATGGCGAACACCGTGCAGGCGCTCGACGTCGACGCGGTCGCCCGCATCCGCGACATCCTCGACGAGCTGCATCTGCTCCCGGTCGCCGTCGGCTGATGGGCGAGGTCGTCCTCGCCGTCGACATCGGCGGCACCAAGACGGCCGCGGCCCTCGCCGACCGCGACGATGCACTGCTGCGGACCGAGGTGGCCGCGACGCCGGCGGCCCAGGGGCCGGTGGCGGTCGTCGCCACCGTCGTCGCGCTCGCCGGACGTCTCCTCGCCGGCAGCGGGCTGCGCCTTTCGGGCGTCGGCATCGGCACGGCCGGGGTCGTGGATGCCGGAACCGGGACGATCGTTTCCGCCACGGATACGTTCGCGGACTGGCCGGGTACACCGCTGGCCGCACTCGTGCGCTCGGGACTCGGCGCGCATCTGCTCCCCGACGCTCCCGTCGCCGTGCAGAACGACGTCGACGCGCACGCGGCAGGAGAGCATCGACACGGTGCCGCGGCCGGGGCGGCGAGTGCGCTCGTCGTCGCGGTCGGCACCGGTGTCGGTGCAGGAGTCGTGCTCGACGACAGGGCCGTGCGGGGTGCGCATCACGTCGCGGGGGAGATCGCGCACCTGCCCGTGCCGGGAGCCGCACACCTGCGCTGCCCCTGCGGGCGCTTCGGGCACCTCGAGGCCATCGGCTCCGGCATCGGGATGCATCGGCACTTCCGGTCTCTCGGAGGCGATCCCGGCATCACCGATGCGCGGGGGGTCGCGATGGCAGCTGCGGCCGCGGACCCCATCGCCCGCCGGGCCCTCGACGAGTCGGCCGCGGCGGTGGGTCGGGCCCTCGCGGGGGCGGCGACGCTTCTCGACCCTGAGCGCATCGTGGTAACCGGGGGCGTGCCGAACATCGGTGAGTCCTGGTGGCTTCCGATGCGCGCCGCCTTCCACGCCGAGGCGATCGATGCGCTGCAGAACATCCCCATCCTGCCGGGCACGCTCGGCGACGACGCACCGCTGCGCGGAGCCGCGGCATCCGCCTGGAGGCGACCATGAGATTCACCGACACCCTCGAACGACTGCGGGGTGGACTGATCGTCTCGTGCCAGGCCTACCCGGGTGAGGCCATGCGCGACCCCCGCACGATGGCGCAGGTCGCGGCGTCCGCCCTGGCCGGAGGAGCAGCCGGAATCCGCGTGCAGGGGCTCGATGACATCCGCGCGACGGCACACCTCCCGGTTCCGATCGTGGGGCTGTGGAAGGACGGCGACGCCGAGGTCTTCATCACTCCGACGCTCCGGCACGCTCAGGCCGTGGCCGACGCGGGCGCCGACACCGTCGCGATCGACGGGACGCGGCGCCCGCGCCCGGACGGGNNGGGAGGGGGGGGCGGGGGCCCCCGCGCCCGGACGGGCTGACGCTTGCGGAGACGATCGCGGGCCTTCGCGCGCACACCGACGCGCTGATCATGGCCGACTGCGGCTCCCTCGACGACGCGATCGCCGCCGAGGCCGCCGGCGCCGATATCCTCGGCACCACCCTGTCGGGATACACCGGAGAGCGCCCGAAGACCACCGGGCCCGACCTGGAGCTCATCGCGCTGATCGCCGCCCGCTGCCGCCGCCCGATCGTCGCCGAGGGGCGCGTCCACACACCCGAGCACGCCGCGGCCGCGATCGCCGCCGGGGCGTTCTCGGTGTGCGTCGGCACCGCCATCACGCATCCGTCCACGATCACCACCTGGTTCGCCGATGCCGTCGCGGGAGCACACGCATGACCGCGCCCATCCTCGTCAGCGCCTACCCAGCCTCTCCCGCCCACGCGCACTGGGATCCGGTGCTCGAAGGCGCGCTGCTGCCCGCATTGTGCGCGCTTCCCGGGGTCGCCGGGCTCGAGGTGCCGTGGATGGGGCGCCTGCATCCGCACGATGACGCCTGGTTCCTCGCGAACGTGCCGGCCGTGCCGCTCGCCGTCACCCCGATCCCGTTCGTCATGGGACGCGTCGGGGCACACCCCGGGTATGGCCTCGCCTCGGCCGATGAGGAGGGGCGCGCGGCGGCGGTCGCCGATCTTCGGAGGGTCGCCGCCGACGTCGCGCGCATCGACGGCGAGAGCGCCGCATCCGTCGCGGTGGTGACGGTGCACTCCGCGCCGCGAGCGACGGCCGCCATGGAGCCGCTCGTGCGCTCGCTGGGGGAGGTCGCCGCGCTCGACTGGTCCGGCGCGCGCCTGGTCATCGAACACTGCGATGCGTTCGTGCCCGGCCGAGTCCCTGAGAAGGGTTTCCTGCCCTTGGACGCCGAGATCGCCGCGATCCGCTCGTCGGGACTGCCGATCGGAGTGTGGCTCAACTGGGGGCGTTCCGCGATCGAGCTGCGCGATGCGGATGCCGTCACCGCGCAGATCGCGGCGGCGGCGGCGTCCGGCCTCCTCGTCGGCCTGGCGTTCTCAGGGGCCGCCCCGGTGCAGAGCCCGTATGGCCACCCGTGGAGCGATGCGCACCTGCCGATCGCCTCGACCCACCCGGAATCCGCTTCGCTCCTCGACGACGCGCACGTCGCCGCAGCGCTCGCCGCTGCGGGCGACGTCGAGTGGTTGGGGCTGAAGACGGCCCGCCGCCCCGACGACACCACCGCGGCGGATGCCCTGCGCACGGTCGCGCGGAACCTCGAGGTGGTGCGCGCCGCAGGCTGACCGGAGGGAACGGCGGCAGCCGTCGGCGCGGTGTCGTCGACGGCTCGCCGCGCGAGCCCGGGGAGTCGAACGCCGCTCGCGGGACGACGAGATTCGGCCTTGTCCATGGGGAGACCCCTCGCTAGAGTGACTTGAAATCTGACATCAGACGTCATATTTCCGCACGAACAGAAAGGTCTGTCCATGCACGTTCCTCCCTCGCCCCCTTCCCGGAGCCGCCGCCTGCTGCGATGCGGCACGATCGGAGCGCTGGTCCTCGCGCTCAGCCTCCCCGCCGCCGCTGCCTCGGCGGCCCCGGCGCCCGGGTATCTGACCGATCCGAACGCCGACCCCGGCGACTACCTCGAACTGAACATCGGCGCCGACCGCACGGCCTCGAACTACTTCTACCGGATCCCCGCGCTCACCCACCTCGGCGACGGCGTGGTCCTCTCGGCGTGGGATGCCCGGCCGGGAAGCGCCGCTGACGCCCCCAACCCCAACTCGATCATCCAGCGCCGCTCGACGGACAACGGTCGTACCTGGGGTCCGCTGCAGATCATCGCCGCGGGGAAGACCGGGAGCGGCCAGTACGGCTACTCCGACCCGAGCTACGTCGTCGACCGGGAGAGCGGTCGGGTCTTCGCGTTCTTCGTGCGCTCCCAGGACCAGGGGTTCCAGGGGAGTGCCTACGGCGACGACGACGCGAACCGGCAGGTTCTGGGAGCGGCCGTGATCCATTCCGACGATGGCGGCGCGACCTGGAGTGCGCCGCGGCTCATCACCGACGTCGCCAAGACCTCCAACGGCACGACCAGCGGGGGCGTGTACACGCCCGTCGCGGGCGATGTGAAGGGCACGTTCGCCACTTCGGGCGAGGGGATCCAGCTGCGCTACGGCGCGCATGCCGGGCGGCTCATCCAGCAGTACGCTGGCACCGTGCGTCAGGCCGACGGATCCACCGCGATCCAGGCGTACTCGGTGTATTCCGACGACGGCGGCGACACCTGGCAGCGTGGCGAATACGTCGGCACCGGCATGGACGAGAACAAGGTCGTCGAACTCTCCGACGGACGCGTCATGCTCAACTCGCGAGACAGCTCCAACGGGCGTCTTCGCAAGGTCGCGATCTCGACCGACGGCGGTCACAGCTATGGTCCGGTCACCCGCGACGCCGAGCTGCCCGACCCCACGAACAACGCCTCGATCACCCGCCTGCATCCGGACGCCGCCGCGGGCAGCGCCGACGCGAAGAAGCTGATCTTCACGAATGCCGCCAACGGGGCGAACAGCAACCGTGTGAACGGAGCGGTGCGCCTCTCCTGCGACGACGGCGAGACCTGGCCCGGTCTGCGCACGCTCGAGACGGGGACCTTCGCCTACTCCAGCGCGACGGCGATCGATGACGGCAGGGTGGGGGTGCTGTGGGAGGCGGGCTACACGAACACGATGCAGTTCTCCTCGTTCGACGACGCGTGGCTGAACGCGGCGTGTGCGCCGCTGTCGGTGCCGAAGACCGCTCTCACCGCCGGCGTCGCCACCACGGTCCCGGTCACGATCACGAATCAGGAGGCGGCCGCGCTCAGCGGCGCCGTGACCTTCCACACCGCCACCGGATGGACCGCGACCACCGCGCAGATCACCGGTCTCGCACCGGGAGCGAGCGCCACCGTGAATGTGCAGGTCACCGCCCCGCAGGGCGTCTCTGGTGAGCAGCGTCTCCAGGCCGCCTTCACCGCCGCCGACGGACGCCTCAGTCAGACGACCGCGACGTTCACCCTTCCGCAGTCCTCCGCGCTCGGAGCGACCCTCACGGCGACGAACACCTCGGCCCCGCGCGACGTCGCGACGAATCCGTACACGGTGGGGGAGCAGCTGAGCTTCCGAGTGCGGGTCGTGAGCACGGCGGGCGTCACGACGGTCGTCACTCCGGCGACGAACACCTTCACCGCCGGCTTTGCTCCCACCGCGTGCCGATGGCTGAATCTCCCGGCCTACGACGCCTACAACTGCAGCACTCCTCGACGCACGCTCACGCAGGCCGACATCGACCGCGGCTGGTACACGCCGGAGTTCGCGTTCACCGTGGCACCGGCCGACGGCTCGGCGCCGGCGGTCACCGTGACCCACGCGGGCGCGCCGGTGGCTCTGCGCGGCTGACGAGCATCCGTCATCCCCCGACGAGCGGTCCGTGGAAACCCGCGCCAGCCCGCAGAAACTCCCCGCCCGCAGAAACTCACAGCCCGTTCTCAGGGCCGCGGGACCAAAACGGGCCGCTCGTCGGTTCTCCTCTATGACGGCGCAGCCAGCGACGTCGGACAAGGAGTCAGATCATGTCGAACGACTACGGCACGACCCCCGAGGCCGTCAGCGGCCTCACCCCTCTGCAGTATCAGGTGACCCAGCAGGACGCGACCGAGCCGCCCTTCCGCAACGCGTACTGGGACAACCACGATGACGGCATCTACGTCGACGTCGTCTCGGGCGAGCCTCTGTTCTCGTCGACCGACAAGTTCGACAGCGGCACCGGATGGCCGAGCTTCACGAAGCCCATCGACGCGGATGCCGTGACCACGCGCACCGACCGCTCGCTGTGGATGAAGCGCACCGAGGCGCGCTCGGCCGTCGCCGACAGCCATCTCGGTCACGTATTCGACGACGGCCCGCGCGCCGAGGGCGGCCTGCGCTACTGCATGAACTCGGCGGCTCTCCGCTTCATCCCGGCCGAAAGCCTGGAGGAAGAGGGGTACGGTCGCTACAGCGCCCTCTTCGCACGCCCCACCACCGACACACGCGCACCTTCCGACACCACCGAGGAGCAGTCATGACCGACACCGGAACCATCACCCGCACGCCCGGGACCGAGACGGCCGTTCTCGCCGGCGGCTGTTTCTGGGGGATGGAAGACCTGATCCGCCGTCAGCCCGGTGTGCTCGACACCCGGGTCGGCTACACCGGCGGCTCGAACGAGCACGCGACCTACCGCAACCACCCCGGCCATGCCGAGGCCGTGGAGATCGTGTTCGACCCGACGAAGACGACCTACCGCGACATCCTGGCGTTCTTCTTCCAGATCCACGACCCGTCGACGCTGAACCGTCAGGGCAACGACATCGGTTCGAGCTACCGCTCGGCGATCTTCCCGCTCACCCCCGAGCAGGAGGCGATCGCGCGCGACACCATCGCCGATGTCGACGCTTCGGGCCTGTGGCCGGCGAAGGCCGTCACCACGATCGAGCCGGCAGGGCCGTTCTGGCAGGCCGAGGAAGAGCACCAGGACTACCTGATCAAGTACCCGAACGGCTACACGTGCCACTTCCCGCGTGCGGGTTGGGTGCTGCCGAAGCGCGACGAGGCCGCCGCCACCGTCTGACGCGGAACCCGAGAATGGCCCGGTCGTATCCGACCGGGCCATTCCCCGTGAGCGGGCTACGCCTCGCCGAGGAACGCCACGGCCGCGTCCTTGAAGTCGCGCGAGCCCGGGGCGTTGAAGTGGTTCCGGTTCGGGATCTCGAAGAACCGTCCGTCGGGGGCGGCTGCGGCCAGCGCCCGCGAACCCTCGATGATCGCGTCCTTCGAGCCGGTGGCGAAGAGGATCGGCCGCGTCGGCGCATCCGAGGGATCGGGGTCGATCATGCCCGACGCCCGCATGCCCTCCGCGAGCGCGACGAGTGCCTGCAGGTCGTTTCCCGGCACCCGTTCGGTCAGCGCGATGTAGTTCTGCGTGGTCCGATCGGCCACCGGGGTGCCGTCGGCGATGTACTTCCGGACCTGTTCGAGATCGAGTCGCGCCAGGGGGATGCCGTCCGGCACCCCTCCCAGCACTGCACGCCCGATGCGGTGCGGCAGCTCGCGAACGACCTCCCAGCCCACGCGTGCGCCGAGCGAGTAGCCGACGTAGAGGGCGTCGTCGACGAGGTACGTGTCCATCACGGTCTCGACATCGGTCACGAGTGTGCGGATCCGGTAACCGTCGGGGTCATGTGGCTTCTCGCTGAGGCCGTGGCCGCGCTGATCCAGTGCCAGCACGCGATAACCCGCGCGCGTCAGCTCGCGTACCCATCCGGTGAGCACCCAGTTGTCGCGCGCGCTCGACGCGAAGCCGTGCACGATCACCACGACGGGTGCGTCGAACTCGCCCCAGGTGTAGGTCGCCAGTCGTGTGCCGTCGGCGGCGTACACCTGCTGGGGTTCGGGCATGCTGGTCAGGTCGGAGAGAGGGACGGCCACCTCTCCATCTTGGCCCTGTTCCTGGACGGCGGCGTCGGGTGCGGGATCAGCGCGTCGACCTGATCGGCCACACCGCGAACGCGCCGAGCACCGACAGGACTATGCCCACGGGGAAGAGCCCGGCGAAGCCGAATGCGATCACGATCAGACCCGAGACTCCGGGGGCCAGCGTCTGGGGCAGGGTGGCCGCGATGTTCACGACCCCGAGGTCTTTCGCGAACGACTGCGCCGAGGGGAGCACCTCGCTCATCAGTGCGGTGTCGACGGCCTGGAACATGCCGAACCCGAGCCCGGCGATGAACGACATGATCATCCACGCCTCGATCGTCGGCGAGATCCACGGCAGCAGCAGTGCAAGACCGGTGACCACCGACGAGGCGAACACGAACGGCTTGCGTCGCCCGACCCTGTCGGAGAGCGGACCGGAGATGATCGTGGAGATCAGGATGCCGGCGAGGCTGAGGAGCCCGACCAGCGGGATGACCGTCTCGGGCTTCTCGATGTGCAGATAGTCGGTCATGATGTAGAGCTGATATCCGGTCACGGAGAAGTAGCCCGTGAACAGCAGCAGGCGGCCGAGGAACGCCCAGAAGAAGTCGGGGTGTTTGATCGGGCTGACCCAGAAGGTGCGCAGGAACGCGCTGAGGTCGAACGGCTCGGGCGTGATCCGTTCGCTCGAGTAGTCCGGGTTGAACACGACGAACAGTGTGATGACGACGAGGGCGAAGACCGCGAAGACCACGTAGCCCGCGGCGATGCTGTTGAAGAACAGGGAGCCGACGATCTGACCGCCGAGCGAGCCGACCATGAGGCCGATGCCGGAGAGGGCGGCGAAGGTTCCCCGGCGCTTGAGGGGCACGCGGTCGGGCATCACGGCGGAGAGCGGGCCCTGGGCGAAGTTGTACGCGATCTGCACCAGAGTCCACGCGATGGCGATGCCGACCAGGGAGTCCGCAAAGGCGAGGCCGACCAGGGCCAGGCCTCCGGCGAGGACGCCGACGATCATCCACGGTGCACGCCGACCGAAGCGGGAACGCGTCCGGTCGGAGATCTGCCCGGCGATCGGCTGCGCGATCATCGCCGCGAACGCACCGATCGTCGCGATGATCGCGAGGTTGGCGACCTTGTTCTCCTCGCCGAGCGCGACCGTGACCTGCTGGGGGAGAAGGATGCCGGGGACCGCGCCCCAGATCAGGAAGATGCCGAGGTTGGCGGGGATGATCCAGCCGAGCAGGCGCCGGATCCCCTTGAGGGGCGGGGGCGGGTCGTCGTTGCCGGCGGCGGTGCGGATGAACGTCGTCTCCGTGATCGGGACGGTGCTCTCGGGGACGGTGCTCTCGGGGGTTGCGGGCGTTCCAGACATCGTCGTCGTGGTCCTCTCGGGTCGGGCAGAACGGGGGTCAGGCGGGGAGCGCCACCAGGCGGGAGCGCAGCGTGTCGATCGTCTCGGCCGGCAGGGTGGCGCCGGCGAAGCCGAGGACGGTGTCGAGCGGCATGTTCTGCGCCGCGGCGAGCATGGGGTTGCCCGGCAGTTCCGGGACGAGCTCGGTGATGATCGCGAGCGCCTCGGCGTCGGCGAGCACCTGGGCGACGGTCGCGCTGGTGAGGTCGAAGCGTCCGCCGGGTGCGGCGACATCCGCCATCTCGATCGTCGTGGACGCGGGGTCGGGCCGTGCGGCAGGCGACCAGTCGAGGTACCGGAGGCCGTGGCCGAACGCGAACGACGGGTCGACCGTGTCCGACGGCACGTCGGGGCGGCTCACCGCCACGGCTTCCATCGACGACGGCACCTCGAAGGGCAGCGACCCCTGGGGCTCCACCGCGCCGAACAGCACATTCACGAGCGCGGTGTCGGAGGCGCCGTAGTTCGCGATGATCGTCGAGGCGACGTCGAGAAGCGGGGCGAGGATCGCCGGACGATCGAGGTAGACGTCGAGCACGAGCGGCACGCGGGCGGCCAGATCGCGCAGGTGCGCGAGTTCGTCGTCGTGGAACTCGAGGGATCCGGCGCGGAAGAACGATTCGATGTCGGCCCCGTTGCCGCGCGGCTCCCACGGGGCGTCGGTGCGCACGATCGCGACGTCAGCGCGGTCGGGGTCGGTGACCACATCGGCCCAGCCGGCGAGCTCGACGGGGTCGAGGCCTTCGACGTAGACGGTCGGGCGCCCCTGCAGCGGCAGATGCGCCGCCCCGCCGCCGTTCGTGAGCAACGTGAGTGAACGTGCCTGGGCCTCGAGTCCGGCGGCGCGGGCGTCTTCCCTCCCGACGATCGCATCCGCAGCTTGGACATCGACGAACCGTGCGTCGTCGAACAGCCCGAGACGGAACTTCTCACGCAGCAGCCGGCGCACCGAGGTGTCGAGCCGGGACTCGGGCACCGAGCCCGCCCGGACGAGCCCGATCAGAGCCTTCGGGTTGAACTCACCGCCGAACTGGTCCACACCGGCATCGAGCGACTTCATCATCCGCTCGTCGTAGGTGAGCGACTCCACACCCCAGAAGGTGCGGGACAGGATGCCCCAGTCGGTGCACACGATCCCGTCGAAGCCCAGCTCGTCACGCAGCAGGCCTTGGATGATCTGCTTGTTGAAGCCGAAGCCGACCTCTTCGTACTCGGTGCCGATCGGCATGCCGTAGTAGGGCATGATCTGCGAGACGCCGGCGGCCAGCAGGTCGCGGAACGGTTGCAGGTGCAGGTCGAATCGTCCGCCCGGGTACACCTGCTCGCGGCCGTATGAGAAGTGCGGATCCTCGCCGTCGAGCTGTGGGCCGCCCCCGGGAAAGTGCTTGGCCATGGCCGAGACCGATTCGGCTCCGAGCTCGTCGCCCTGCAACCCGAGCGTGTAGGCGACGCCGAGACGCCCGGTCACCTCCGCGCTCTGGCCGAACGTGCCGGAAGCCCGCGCCCAGCGCGGCTCGGTGGCGAGGTCGATCTGCGGGTGCAGGGCGGTGCGGATGCCGACGGCCAGGTACTCGCGACGCACGACCTCGGCGAAGCGGCGGGTGAGCTCGGGGTCGTCGATGGCGCCGAAACCGAGGAACTCCGGCCACTGCGAGAAGGGGCCGGCGATGAGCGCGGCGGCCGGGTTGTTCGAGAACGAATGGCGCGGATCGCTCGACAGAGAGAACGGGATGCCGAGGCCGCGTCGCCGGGCCTCCTCCTGCAGGGCGTTGTGCCATGCGGCGATCTCCCGCGCCGACGGGGCCTGCAGGATGTTCACGTGCGTGATGTCACGGTCGATGATGGTGCGCATCGACGGGGAGCCGAACAGGCCGGGGGCGTCGAGGTCGTCGCCGAGGGTCGCCATCGGCTGGAACATCTGCCCCGCCTTGTCCTCGAGCGTCATTCGGGTGAGCAGGTCCTCGACACGCTGATCCACGGTCAGGGTGCGGTCCTGGTACGGGTGCGCGATCGCGCTCACGGGAACTCCTTCGTTCGGGTACGGCGGGTCTTTCGGGTACGGCGGGCGGTGCGGGTGCGGCGGGTGGTTCGGTTAAATATCTACACTTGTGTCGGTTTTGTCAAGAGCGGTGCTACGGTTTCCCCCATGGCTGATGCGACGACGCTGCGAGGGCGCGGATACGCGAACGGCCGAGCGCGCCGCGAGGAGATCATCCGCGTGGCCTCGGACCACTTCGCCGAACGCGGCTTCCTCTCGGCGACGATCCTCGAGATCGCCGCGGTGTGCGGCATCTCGCGCGCGGGACTGCTGCACCACTTCGCCGACAAGGAAGCCCTGCTCGAAGCCGTGCTCGAAGCCCGCGACATCGAGGATCGCGACCGCTTCCGTCCCTACGCCCGCGGCTACGGCGGTATGGGCGTGCTGCGCGGAATGGTCGACCTCGCCGACCACAACCGTCTCGTGCCGGGTCTGATCGAGCTTTTCGTGCGGTTGTCGTCCGAGGCGTCGGCTGCCGATCACCCGGCGCACGAGTACTTCCGGCGCCGCTACGAGAGGATCCGTTCGAGCACCGGACAGGCGATCGCGCTCGCCATCGCGTCCGGTCAGCTGCGACCCGACATCGATCCGCACGACGCGGCCTTGCGCCTGACCGCGACCATGGACGGTCTGCAGACCCAGTGGCTGTTCGACCGGTCGATCGACATGGCCGGCGCCATCCGCGCGATGCTGCGGGCGTGGATGACCCCGGCGGGCGAGGTGGCGTTCGAGGCGATCGTCCCCGAACCGGAGCCGGTCGGCGCCTGACGCGCCCGGCAGTGCCGGGGACGACGAAACGGCCTCCCGGAGACCGAAGTCTCCGGGAGGCCGTTTCCGTTCCGGTGATCGCGAGGATCAGACGCGGTCGCGCAGCGCGGCGCCGAGTGCGGCGTCGACGTTCGTCCAGTACTGGAAGAAGCGCTCGCGGATGGCGTCGACGGTGATCGAACGCCCCTGGCCGGTGAGCGTCTCCAGGAAACGTGCCCGCTGCTCGGCGTCGAACACCTCGCGGTAGAGCGTGCCGGGCTGCCCGAAGTCGTCGTCCTCGGGGTGCAGGGTCGCGGCGGAGCGCTGGATCTCGCCGTCGGCCTCCCAGTTCACCTCGATGCCCTTCGACGGGTCGGCCTCCGGGCCTCCTGCTGCTCCATAGGAGTTCGGCTGGTAGGTGCGGTGCGCGGCGTCGTTGAACTGGTAGCGCATCGAGCCCTCGTGCTGGTAGTTGCGCGCCTCGCTCGCGTGCGGCTGGTTCACCGGCAGCTGGTTGTAGTTCGGGCCGATGCGGTGGCGCTGCGCGTCCGGGTAGGCGAAGATGCGCCCCATCAGCATCTTGTCCGGGGAGATGCCGGTGCCCGGCACCTGGTTCCCCGGCGAGAAGGCAGCCTGCTCGATCTGTGCGAAGAAGCTCTCCGGGTTGCGGTTCAGGGTCAGCGTGCCGACCTTGATGCGCGGGTAGTCCTTCTTCGAGATGGTCTTGGTGAGGTCGAACGGGTTGAACCGGTAAGCCTTGGCCTCGTCGTAGGGCATGATCTGCACGTACAGGTCCCACTTCGGGAACTCGCCGTCGGCGATCGACCGGAAGAGGTCGCGCCGGTAGTGGTCGGCGTCCGATCCGGCGAGCTGCTCGGCCTCTTCGTTGCTCATCGCCTCGACGCCCTGCTGTGAGATGAAGTGGTACTTGACCCAGAACACCTCGCCTGCGGCGTTGACCCACGAGTAGGTGTGCGAGCCGTAGCCGTTCATGTGCCGCCAGCTGAGGGGCAGGCCGCGGTCTCCCATCAGATACGTGACCTGGTGGGCGCTCTCCGGCGACAGCGTCCAGAAGTCCCACTGCATGTCGGGATCGCGCAGACCCGAGTCGCCGAGGCGCTTCTGCGAGTGGATGAAGTCCGGGAACTTGATCGCGTCGCGAAGGAAGAACGTCGGGGTGTTGTTGCCGACGATGTCGAGGTTGCCCTCTTCGGAGTACATGCGGAGCGAGAACCCGCGCACGTCACGCCAGGTGTCGGGTGAACCCTGCTCTCCGGCGACGGAGGAGAAGCGGATGAGGGTCTCGCTGGCCGCACCCGGCTGGAAGACGGCCGCGCGCGTGTAGGCCGACACGTCTTCGGTGACGACGAACTCGCCGAACGCGCCGCCGCCCTTCGCGTGCGGGTTGCGCTCCGGCACCCGCTCGCGGTTGAAGGCCGCGATCTTCTCGACCAGGTAGTGATCGTGCAGGACGGTGGGGCCGTCGGCGCCGACCGTGAGCGAATGCGTGTCGCTCGCGATCGGGGCTCCGGCCTGCGTGGTGGTGGCAGGTTTCGTCATGGTGTTCTCCTTCTCCGCGCAGGCGCAACGATTACCCCCATCCGGGGACGGGTGATCGGCGGACTGCTATTGCGCGGCGTTCTGGCAACTGGGGCAGAGGCCCCAGAAGGTGACTTCGGCTGTCTGGACGGTGAATCCCCCCGTGGAGGACGGGGTGAGACACGGCGCTTCGCCGACGACGCAGTCCACATCGCCGATGGCACCGCAGGAGGTGCAGACGACGTGGTGGTGGTTGTCGTTGATGCGCCGCTCGTAGAGCGCCGCGGAGCCTGCCGGTTCGATCCGGCGGATGAGGCCCGCCGTCGTCAGGTCCGCGAGGATGTTGTGCACCGACTGGATCGACGTGGTCGGCAGCACCTCAGACACGGCACGGTAGAGCCGCTCCGCGTCTGAATGGGCCATGGAGTCGAGAGCCTCGAGAACGGCGACGCGGCCCGCGGTCGCGCGCAACCCGGCAACGCGAAGCGCCGAGTCGAGTTCTGTCTCCATCCATCGAGCATACCTCTTCATTTGAATAACTCAAAAGAAAGTATTCCGGCATGCCGCGGAGGGATCGAGGTGGGGTCGAGGTGATTTCACCGAGGTCGCAGCACAAAAAAAGGGGTTGGACCCAGGGGATTCGTCGGTTACTGTGAGCAAAGTCTCAGCTTCCGGTGACGCTGAGAAAACGGAGGGCGACCCCATGCGGAATCCAGCCACTCATCTTCGTCGTACGAGCCGTGACCGTCGCAAGCCCTGGGCCGTCGCCGCACTGCTGACGCTCGTGCTCACCGCGCTGATCGTGCCCGCGCCGCCCGCCACGGCGGCTCCGGGCGATGCCGCCCAGCTGTATCTCGGACCCTCCACGGAAGCGGCCACGGTCGGATCCGACAAAGACCTCGTCGCGCCGACGGAGTGTCCGTCGAACTCGGTGCTCACCGGCGTGCAGACGGAGAACCGCACGGCCGACTCTCCGTCCAACGCCAACTCGATCCTCGTGCGTTTCAGCATCCAGTGCTCCACGATCACCGTGAGCAACGCCGGGACTGTCACGGGAACCGTGAACCCCGCGTGGCTCACCGGTCCCGTCTACAACGAGAGCCGTGGCAACGTGCAGACCGGCGTGTGCCCCGCCAACACCTTCGTGCACCGCATCACCGGGACCACCTTCGTCGGCGACGGCACGAACCGCTGGCCCTCATCGGTGCAGATCACCTGCCGGCCGATGGCCTTCACCACGGCGGGTGAGCTGCGGATCGATCTCGCCGCCACGCCTACCGTCCTCACCATCGGTGAGAACTTCAACACGACCGGAGGCTTGGACACCCCGACGCCACGCTGCGGGCCGGCGACCACCACCGGGACCAGCGACATCCTCGTGCGCGGCTACCGAGCGCAGGGAGGCGGCGAAGGCATCGACGGCTTCACCCCCTCCTGCGCCACCATCCCCGACGACTACGGCGATGCCCCGGCCGGCTACGGGGCCGTGTCCCACGAGCTGAATGCCGCCACCTACCTCGGGTGGTCAGCCGACACCGAGGCGGCGATGCAGTACAGCGCGAACGCGACCGGAGACGATCAGGTCGGCGGCACCGCGCCGAACCAGTTCATCGACGACGAGAACGGCGTCGCGACGTTCGGGCCGATCACCGCAGGGATCACCAGCAGCTACTCGGTGTCGGTGCTGGCGTCGAACAAGGTGCCGGGTCAGCCGGCGACACTGGTCGGCTGGGTCGACTTCAACCGCAACGGCGTCTTCGACGCGAACGAGGGTGCATCCGTGGTGGTCCCGGCGGGAACGCCCGACGGATCCTCGGTCACGCTCACCTGGCCGGGCATCATCGCACAGACCGTCGCGGGACCGACCTTCGCGCGGTTCCGGATCTCCGGCGGCACCGCCCTGACCACCTCCATGCCCACGGGCGCGGGAGGGGTGGGCGAGGTGGAGGACTATGCCCTCACCATCGCCGCGGCGAACCCGGGGATCTCGCTGTTCAAGTCGGCATCGCCGTCGGGGCCGGATGACTTCACGGTCGGCCAGGTCATCGACTACTCCTTCGTGGTCACCAACACCGGTGACGTTCCCCTCGCCGACATCAGCGTCGACGAGACCGCCTTCACCGGCTCGGGGACCATGACCACCCCGGTGTGTCCGACGGCACCGCTGGCTGCCGGGGCGCAGGCGACCTGCACAGCGAGCTACACCCTCACCCAGGCCGACATCGACAGCGGGACCCTCACCAACACGGCCACCGCGACGGGTGTCCCGCCGGGTATCCTCGTGCCTCCCGTCTCCCCGCCCTCCACCGTCAACGTGCCGTCGACGGCGACATCCGCGATCACCCTCGTGAAGAGCGCCGACACCTCCGAGATCACGGCAGCCGGGCAGGCGATCGCCTACTCGTTCCAGGTGGTCAACACCGGCAACGTCACGCTCACGAACGTCACGGTCGACGAGACGGCGTTCTCCGGTACCGGAACGCCGCCGGCCATCACCTGCCCGGCGGGCGCCGCCTCGATGATCCCGGGCGCGCAGATCACATGCACGGCGACCTATACGACGACGGCCGCTGACTACAACTCCGACTCCCTCGACAACACGGCCACCGCGACCGGCACTCCGCCCTCGGGCACTCCGCCGGTGTCTGCGCCGTCGACCGTCGAGATCCCCGTCGTCTCGGCACCGGCGCTGACCGTGGCGAAGACGGCCGACCGCACCCAGATCACGACGGCGGGCGAGACGATCAACTATTCGTTCCTGGTGACGAACACCGGCAACGTCACGCTCACGGGTGTGACGGTGACCGAGACGGCGTTCACCGGAACGGGGACGCCTCCGGTGGTCACGTGCCCTGCCGGCGCGGCATCGCTCGCGGCAGGGGCGACCGTCACCTGCACGGCTTCCTACGTGGTGACCCAGGCGGACCTCGACGCCGGAGGAGTGAGCAACACGGCGACGACCACCGGCACTCCGCCGACGGGCGAGCCTCCGGTGTCCCCGCCGTCGACCGTCGTCGTCCCCCCTAACCCCATGCCCGGCATCAGCGTCGTCAAGTCGGCGAGCCCGAACACCCCTGATGCCTACCAGGTGGGCCAGGAGATCACCTACTCGTTCGTGGTCACCAACACCGGCAACGTCACTCTCACGAACGTGACCGTGAACGAAGAGGACTTCTCCGGTTCGGGAACGCTGTCGCCCGTTCAATGCCCGGCCGGCGCCGCTTCCCTCGCTCCGAGCGTTCAGATCGTCTGCACCGCGACGTACGTGCTGACCCAGGCGGATGTGAATGCGGGGCAGGTCACGAACAGCGCGACCGCGACAGGGGTTCCGCCCGGTGGTCTCGTTCCTCCGGTCTCGCCGCCTTCTGAGACCGAAGTGCCCATCGTTCCGGCTCCTGCGATCAGCATCCTGAAGTCGGCGACACCTGCGACGATGACGGCCGTGGGCCAGACGCTCGCCTACTCGTTCGTGGTCACCAACACCGGCAACGTCACCCTTACCGACGTGACGGTCGACGAGACGGCGTTCTCCGGATCCGGTTCGCTGTCTGCGATCGAGTGCCCGGCAGGGGCCGCGAGCATGCTGCCCGGTCAGATCGTCACCTGCACGGCGGAGTATCAGACGACGCAGGCCGACGTGGACTCGGGTCTCCTGACGAACGCCGCCACCGCCACCGGCACTCCGCCGTCGGGCCAGCCCCCGGTCTCGCCGCCTTCGACGGTCGAGGTCCCGTTCGACGGCACCAACTCGCTCACCCTCGAGAAGCGCGCGAACCCGGTCGACGTCAACGGCAACGGCGTCATCGATCCCGGTGACCGTATCGAGTGGACGATCTTCGTGACGAACACCGGCGCTCAGACCATCGACGACATCGTGGTCAGCGACCCCACGGCGGGTCCGGTCACCTGTCCCGCGACGAGTCTCGGATCCGGAGCGCAGATGACCTGCACGGTGCCTGCGCACACCGTCACCACCGCCGACGTCGGTCGCGGACAGGTGCGGAACGTGGCCACCGCCACAGGCGTCCCGCCCGGGGGAGGGACGATCGTTCCGCCTCCGTCTGAGACGACCACGCGAGTGTTCCGGCCGCCGCCGCCCACACTGGCGGTGACCGGTGGAGTGCTTTCGGCCGGTCTGCTGCTGGGGGGACTGATGCTCTTCGCTGGAGGGATGCTCCTCCCCGCCGTCCGCCGTCGTCGACAGCCGCAGGAGTAGCGCAACCGACAGTGCCCCGACGAGCTCTTATGCTCGTCGGGGCACTGTCATGGTCGGCGTAGATCGGCCGAGCGTGCGCGTCAGCTGCGCGTCACGGTGAAGCCGGTACCCCGCACCCGCACCTTCCCGCTCTGCGCCGCGTCGCCGCGCGGCGAGCCGTCTGCGTCGTAGGCGCGCCCGGTGCCCGGCGCGAGCGGTGGGACCCGCTGATCCTGGCGCGTGCCGTTGGCGTAGAGCACGGCAGAGCCCGAGCGCGTCGAATACACCGCGCTCGCGATCCGCGGCTGGATCAGCAGGGCATCGAGGCGCACATCGCCGCGACTCGTGCAGCGCACCGTCACCGCCGCCTCCGGCAGATCGCCACCGAGGAGCTCAGGCACGAGCATCCCGTCGGCCTCGGTGAGGCCGCGGTCTCCGGTCGAACCGGCCGCGGTGCGGGTCTTCCACAGTCGGCGGCGTCCGCGGAGGACCTCCCACTCGGCCTCGCCCGCATCTGCCGCCTGTCGCCACACGACACCGTGCAGGATGCCGCCGGACTCGGTGACGTCGAACTCGACCCACTCACCGCGGGGGATGCGCACGTATGCGCCGCCGGACAGATTCCCCTCGCCCGTCCATGCCCCGCCGTCCGGTCGCTCGACCACACATCCGGGGGAGAGTCGCGCGGTCTCGGCCTCGATGACGCGCAGACCGGTGTTCGCCGTGAGGCCGGTGATCGAGGTTGCCAGGTCGGCCACGTCGCGGTTCGCGTCGAGCAGCTGCATCGTCAACAGGCCATGGATCGTCGACTCTGCGCCCGAGTTGCGGTTCACCCGTCCGTCGGTCTCGACCCCATCGAACGTGACCCCGGTCGTTGCGTCGTACACCGGGATGCCGGCCGTGTTCGCGCCGAAGAACCATCCTGCGGCGAGTCCGGCGAGTACGCGGAGGCCTTCCCCTCCGACCGTGGATGCCTGGAGTGCGCCGGCCACGCGGCCGTGCGCGCCGTACGCGATCTGCGCCTCGGCGGGAAGCGGCGCCCACGCGTTGTGGGGCCCGCCCGAAGCCAGCACCTGCGGCGTGAAGCGTCCGGCGTCCGAGAGCGCCGCGGCCGACCAGTCTCGACGCCGTAGCAGCACTCCGGCTCTGGCCAGTGCCTCCGGCGCCGCCGCACCCCATGCGTGCCAGAACCCGAGCGAACCCGTCCACGGCAGCACGGCGCCGAACGGCCAGCCCCGCGCGGGGTCGGTCGACATCGCGGCCACTCCCTCGCCGTACGACTGCAGAGCTGTCCTGCTGCGGGAGTCCCCGGCCTCGGTGGCGGCAGCGAGACCGAGCATGGCCTCGGCCGTCGCATCCGCTCCTCCGGCGATCAGCCAGGCGGGGAGCCTCTGCCCATCGCTTCTCACCCACTGGCCGGCGCGGGAGAGCGACTCGAGACCCAGCGCATCGAGGCACAGGTGCAGCCTTGCGAGGAGGAACGCCGCGAACTCCGGGTCATCGCGACGGAAGGCCGCATAGCCCTCGCCGAAGGCCCAGACCGAGCGGGCGAGCCAGTACGACTCCGCCGAGTCCGAGGGGTCGGGCAGCTCGACAGGGACGGCGCTGGGGGTCAGGGTGCCGTCCTCCTGCTGCCACAGCACCACGCGTCCGGCATTCGGCCCGGAAGTCGTCTGCAGGAAGGCGAGCGAACGAAGCACGTCTCTGGCCTCGTCGCGGCTCTGCGCGTCGCCCGTGGCCTTCCACTCGCGGACGAACACGACGGCGGCGCGGGCGATGTCGTCGGCGTTGTACGCGCCCTGCGACCAGTATCCCGTCAGCGCATCGCGGGTGCCGCCGCCCACGGGTCGATAGCCGCCGGAACCATCGGTGTCGGCGTAGGTCCAGGGCGCACGGACCGCTGGTTTCGTCTCGATCCCGAACGTCGTGTGGGTCGCGCTCGCGACGACGGGAACATCGGCGAGGAGGAATCGCAGGTGGGCGAGGTTCGTCAGCCGTGGCCGGCGCGCGGTCTCGAGCGGCGGCGTCGCCGTGCCGGTCGCAGTGTTCGTCGTGCCCATGGCGGCGTCGACGGGGAAGAGGGCGAGCGCGGAGGCTGCTGCCGTGAACGTCAGGAACGTGCGTCGGGAGGCGTCCACGTCATCACGCCTCTCCGCCGTCGCGCAGTGCGCGACCCCACGGCTCGGCCGGATCGTGGATCGCGACCGCCAGCGTCGTGTCGGACTGCCCGTAGTACGCGAACCACTTCCCGTGGAACTTCACGAGCCCCTCCACGAAGGTCACGTTAGAGACGAGTCCGTGCATGTCCTCGAAGGTCTGCGGGCGCAGCCACGGCTCCTGCAGGCGGGCGATGACCTTCGTCGGCTCGTCCGGGTCGATCGCGATCTGCCCGCAGCGGTAGTCGACGTCGACGGTGCCGTCGTCGTGCACGGTGCGGGTGGCGCCGTTCGTGAGGAACAGGAGCAATCCGTTGTCGGTGACCACAGGGGAGGCGCCGATCTCGACGAGCGCCTCGTCCCAGGTGCCGGGGGTCGGAGAGTACATCGGCTCGGTGTCGGGCGTGCCCGGCCTCCAGTGGATGAGGTCGTCGCTGGTCGCCCAGTAGATCGCGCCCTCGCCGAAGTACATCCACCATTTCCCGTGCATCCGCTGCGGAACGATGACCCCGGCCTTCGACCAGTTGAACCCGCGCGGGTCCATGGTCTTGAACGTGTCGAAGTCGTCGAACAGCGGACCGTGCTTGGTCCAGGTGCGCAGGTCGGTCGAGGTCGCCAGGCACAGCTGCGCGCTGCGGCGGTCCCAGCCCGTGTAGGTGAGGTAGTAGGTGCCGTCGATCAGCGCGATGCGCGGGTCTTCGCATCCGTAGGTCTCGTAGTCCTCGGAGGGGGAGAGGATCGGCGCGTCCTCGCGGGTGAAGGTCACCCCGTCCCGGGAGCGGGCGATGCCGATGTGGGAGATGATGTCGTCGGCGTGCGCCCGGTAGAGCAGCACGACCTCATCGCCGTCGACGATGGCCGCCGGGTTGTAGAGGTTGGCCGACTCCCAGCTGTCGCCGCGCGGACGCAGGATGGGGTTGCCTTCAAAGGGCGTGAACGGACCGAGGGGGAAGGAGGCTCCGGAGAACATGGGGGCCCTTTCTGACTGGGGGATGGGGGCTAGCCTTTGACGGCCGCGCCGAGGTCGGTGGCCTTGAAGAAGCGCTGGAAGACGACGAACAGGATGACGACGGGGAACGCGAGCGCCGTTGCGCCGGCGAGGATCGCGCCGTTCGGGTTGGCCGTGGACTGCGCCACGTTGGAGATGTAGTTCGCGAGTGAGACGGCCAGAGGCTGCAGACTCGCATCCTTCGTGATGAGGAAGGGCCAGAGGAATTCGTTCCAGGGGCCGATGAAGGTGACCAGCACGACCGTCACCAGCACGGGGCGGATGAGCGGGATCGCGACGGATGTCAGCAGGCGGATCTCGCCCGCACCGTCGATCCGCGCCGCTTCGAAGATCTCCACCGGCAGCGCCTTGAAGAACTGTACGAAGATGAACACCGCCGTGGTGTTGATCAGGAACGGCAGGATCATGCCCATGTACGAGTCGCCGAGGCCGTAGTTGCGGGTGATCTGCACGTAGAGGGGGATCATCAGCAGCTGGAACGGCACCATCTGCACGAGCAGCATCAGCACCCAGATCACGCCTCGGCCGCGGAAGTCGAGGCGGGCGATCGCGTAGCCGGCGAGCAGCCCGAACACGACGGTTCCCAGCAGCACGCCCGCCGTGAAGATCAGCGAGTTCAGCAGCGAGCCGACCAGGTCGATGCGCGAGTCGATCGCGACGAAGTTGTCGACAGTCCACCCGCTCGTCGGGAACAGTTCGCTCGGGGAGTTCGTCGGACTCTCCTGGAACGCCCCCACGATCATGAAGTAGAAGGGGAAGGCGAATCCGATGGCCGCGATCGTGAGCAGGATGATGCTCAGGATGCGGGGCAGTGAACGCTTCTTTCGCATCATCGCTCCCTGGTCGCGCGGTTGGCCGCCAGCGAGAGCATGCCGACGAGGATCACGAGGATCATGCCGATGGCCGCTGCGGTGTCGGGGTTCTGCTGCTGGATGCCCAGTTGGTAGATCAGCAGGACCGGGGTGGTCGAGGCGCCGTCAGGGCCGCCGCCGTTGGTGAGCAGGTACGGCTCGGTGAAGAGGTTCGCGCCGGTGATGATCGACAGGATCAGCACGAGGGTCGTGGCGCTTCGCACGCCGGGGATCGTGACGTGTCGGAAGCGCGAGAGCACTCCGGCACCGTCGGTCTCGGCCGACTCGTACAGCTCCTTCGGCACGTTCTGCAGCGCGGCCAGATACAGCAGGATGTAGAACCCGAGCTGCTTCCAGGTCACGTAGAACGCGATCATCGGCATCGCGAGTCCGCTGTTCACGAGCCACGACGGATCGGGGGCGAGCGGGCCGAGGATCGTGTTGATCAGCCCGTTGCCCGAGAACAGCAGCATCCACACGCCCACGAGCGAGACGCTCGCGGTCAGATACGGCACATAGAACGCGACCCGGTACGCCGCGACCCACCGGATGCCGGTGTTCAGGGCCGCCGCGAGCACGAGGGAGAGCACGGCCGTGAGGGGCACGTTGATGACCAGGAAGATCAGGGTGTTGCGGAAGGACCCGAGCACCCGCGGGTCGGTGAGCACCGTGACGAAGTTGTCGAAGCCCACGAACGGGCGATCGACCTCGGTGCCCGGAGCCGTGAAGAAGTAGTCGTGGAAGGCGATGTAGACCGCGAACGCAAGGGGATACGCGAAGATCGCGATCACGAACACGAAGTACGGGAGCGCGAACAGCCCGCCGATCGGTTGCGCACCCAGCCAGCGGGTGCGGGGCCGCCTCTCATCGGTCACGGTGTCACTCGGCGACGAGCGCGTCGATCTTCTTCGCCGCGTTCCCGAGGAAGTCGTCGATCGACTCCTTGTCGAAGATCACGGCGGAGGAGTACTCGTCGCGGAACGCCTGCCACGCCTCGACGGAGTTGGGGATGCTGGGCACGTCGGCGGTCTTCTCAGCCTGCTCGGCGAAGGCCACGTAGTTCGGGTTCGCAGCGAAGTAGTCGCCGTAGGTGTCGGTGAGTCCGGTGCGCATCGGCATCTGCCCCGTGGCCTCGAGCAGCTGGCCGTCGCTGTCCTCGCTGGTGGAGAACTTCAGGAACTCCCACGCGGTGCCCTGGTTCTTGCAGGCCGTGAACATCGACACGCTCTTCGAGTCGGCGAAGGTCGTCGGAGTCTCTCGGCCGTCGCTGGTGGGCACCGGCATGAAGCCTACGTCGACGGTGTCGGCGTAGGAGGGGATCGCCCAGGGGCCGGCGAGCTGCATGGCAGTGGTACCTGCCGACATCGCGTCGTCGGTCGACGCCTCGTTCGGCGACAGCTTCTCGTCGTAGAAGGTCTTCCAGAACTCCGAGACGGTGCGCCCGGCATCCGAGTCGAACGTGGACTTGCCGTCTTCGACGAGCATCGTGCCGTCGGTCTCGGCCAGGTACAGCGGATAGAAGTCGAACCACGGCTGGTAGAACTCGCTCGTCGGCGCCGGCCAGATCGCACTCTGCACGCCGGAGGCGACGATCGCGCGCGACCCCTCGAGGAACGCGTCGTACGTGTTCATCTGCGGGTCTTCTGGGTCGATCCCTGCGGCCTGGAAGAGCGCCTTGTTGTACATGACCATCACGGGGTTCGACTTCCACGGGAGCTGGTAGAAGCTGCCGTCGCTCGCGTAGGCGTCGACCTCTCCACCGCGCTCGGTGATGTAGTCGCTGCCGCCGTCGATCTTGCTGAGGTCGACGAGTCCGCCCTGCTTGACCCAGCCCGAGACCGCGGCCGGGGCCACGTTGTAGACCAGGCAGGGAGCCGTGCCCGCGGTGATCGCGGCGGTGATCGCCTCTTCCGAAGAGGAGCCGGCGGGGATCTCCTGCGCCTTGACCTTCTCGTCGGGGTGCTCGTCGTTCCAGGCCTTGACCACGGCGGTGCCCCAGGCGAGTTCCTGTTCGTTGTTGGAGAGCCAGATGCTGATGGGGCCGGTGCCGTCGGCTGAGCTTTCGCCGCCGCCTCCGGCCGAGCATCCGGTGGCGATGAGAGCGGTGGCGCCGATCAAGGCGATTGCGCGGAGCTTCTTCATGGTGTCCTCCTTGACACTGCGGGTGGTGACGCTGCGGGTGGTGACGCTGCGGTGGTGATGCTGCGGTGATACGGATGTCTACTAGCTGGTGCTCTCCCGGAAGTGCACGACGTTGCAGTCGACGATCTCGGTGCGCGGCTGCGCCCCGAGGATGTCTGCCCGCAGGAGGCGGGCGGCGGCGCGGCCTCGGGCCGCGGGGTCGGATGAGACGCTGGTCAGCGCCGGAGACAGGTGGGCGGAGAGGTGGTCGTCGTCGAAGCCCGAGATCGCGAGGTCCTGCGGGATCGAGAGGCCCTGGGAACGGGCGTAGGAGAGCCCGGCGATGGCCATGGTGTCGTTCGAGTAGAGGATCGCAGTCGGGCGGTCGGGCAGGGCGAGGAGCTCGGCGGTGCGGGTGCGCCCGCTCGCGGCGGTGAAGTCGCCCTCGCGGAGCAGCTCGTCGTCGCCGATCGCCGCGACATAGGCGTCTGCACGCGCTTTCGAGTGCACGTATTCGAGCGGCCCGGAGATGTGGGCGATGCGCTCGTGCCCGGCGGCCCGGAGGTGCGCGATGATCTCGCGGACCGGGGCGGTGTCGTCGGTTCGCACACACGAGAACCCGGTCGGCTGGTCATAGGCGCCCACCAGCACGGTGGGCAGTCCGAGGTCGTCTAGGAAGGGCACACGCCAGTCGTCGGTGCGCAGGTCGAGCAGGAGGGCGCCGTCGGCGCGGCCGTGGGTGAGCGTGCGGTAGGCCCGTTCCTCGGCGTCGCGGTCGGGGACGACCTGGAGCAGGAGTGCCGTCTCGGTCTCGGCGAGCACCGACTCGACGCCGGCGATGAAGGCCGGGAAGAAGGAGTCGTTCGCGATGACCTGGGGGTCGCGGGCCAGCACCACGGCGACCGCGTTGGCTCGACGGGTGGCGAGTGCCCGTGCGCTCTGGCTCGGCGCCCAGTTCAGCTTCTCGGCCGCTGCGAGGACCTTCGCCTTCGTCTCGTCGGAGATCGGGCGGTTGCCGCTCAGGGCGTGCGAGACCGTGGCCTTCGTGACGCCTGCTTCGCGAGCGACATCGGCGATGGTCGTGCGGCTCATGCCACCTCCTCGTGGATTCCGGACGCTCCGATGCGCTCATCGGTGAACCGGTTTGATGAGTGTAAACCGGTTTGATTCGGAAGTCAACGGTACGACCGCGGTGCGACGACGCTCGGCGAGCGCGGGCTCAGACGAAGCGGACGGTCTGCTGCAGGCGGGTGCGCACGTCGAAGAGCTCGTTGCCCCCGATCGCCCGCGCCTGCGGCACACCCTGACGCAGCACCATCGCGAGAGCGCTGCGTCGCACCACGACGACCGGAACTCCGCGGCTCGTGCCGAGCGGCGTGACGGCTTGGGCGAGGTCGTCGTCGGGCAGCACGATGATCGCCCCGCCGAAGCGCACGCGCGCGGCCTTCGCGACGGTGCGCATACGACGCAGAGCAGCGGTGACCGGTGCGCGGGTGCCCAGACTCGGGACGGTGATCTCGCCGCGGCGGAAGCCCACGACACCCCCGAAGTCTTCAGACATCACGCCGTACAGTCCGGACGGGCCGAGCACCACATGGTCGAGTTTGTCGTCGGCATCCGCTCCCACCGCGACGTCGTGCCACACCGTGAAGCCCATGCCGAGGTCGGAGACCGTGCGGGCCGTGGCCTCCTCCGCCAGCGCGTCGGCGAGCATCCGCCGCAGGTCACGCGGAGCCGAGCGCACGAGCGCGGGGTCATACGGATCGGGGACCTCGACGCCGCGGCCGGCCCATTCGCGAATGAGCACGAGGTAGCGTTCACGGCGCCAGCCGCCGGGGTGCCCGTAGGACCGGGCGCGGGGACGGGTGTCGGTGCGGGCGGCGGGCGGGC
>NZ_DFQP01000075.1:0-17317 GCF_002377845.1 Microbacterium sp. UBA3486 | reverse complement strand
GCTCCCGCCGAGCAGCCGCGACGCCGCCGCTTCTCCCTGCGACGCCGCGGGTGATACGGATGCGACCGGGCCCCCACCGAGGTCGTCGTGTGTCCGCGCTCGACAGGGTGGGGGAGGCGGGTCATAGGCTGGAGCGCATGACTGACGTTCTTCCCGTGGGCCTCGCCCTTGATGAGTTCAGCTCCGACATCCGCCCGCAGGACGACCTCTATCGTCACGTGAACGGGGCGTGGCTCGCCCGCACCGAGATCCCGGGCGACAAGGCGCGCTGGGGCTCGTTCCACCTCCTCGCCGAGCAGGCGGAGAAAGACGTGCGCGCGATCATCGAGGAGTCGCAGGACGCCGAGGAGGGTACCCTCGCCCGTAAAATCGGCGATCTGTTCGCGAGCTTCATGGACACCGAGCGCATCGATGCCGCCGGAGTGACGCCGCTGGCCGAGACCCTCGCCGAGATCGACGCGATCGACGGCATCCCCTCGTTCCTGCGCACCGTCGGCGCCTACGACCGCGACGGCCGTGCATCGGTCATCGGCCTGTACGTCGACGGCGACCCGGGCGACCCCGAGCGCTACCTTCCGGTGCTCGTCCAGGCGGGTCTGTCGCTGCCGGACGAGAGCTACTTCCGCCTCGACACGTTCGCCGCCACCCGGACCGCTTACCGCGCGCACCTCGAGCGGCTGCTCGGCCTGGCCGGCGTCGCCGACGCCGCGACGAACGCCGACCGTGCGATCGCGCTCGAGACCGAGCTCGCCGGGCACCACTGGGACAACGTGCGCAGCCGTGACGCGGTGGCCACCTACAACCTCAAGACGTGGGACGAACTGCAGGCGCTCGCCGGGGTGGACCTGACCCCGTGGCGCGAGGCGGTCTCGCCGTCGAACCCGGCGGCCTTCGATGAGGTCGTGGTCTCGCAGCCCAGCTTCTTCGAGGGGCTCGGCTCGCTGCTGACGTCCGAGCGCCTCGACGACTGGAAGGCGTGGCTGCGTGCCAAGGTCGTGCACGCGGCGGCTCCGTACCTGACCGATGACCTCGTGCAGGAGAACTTCTCGTTCTACGGCACCGAGCTCACCGGCGTCCCCACCATGCGCGAGCGCTGGAAGCGCGGCGTCTCGCTCACCGAGGGCGCGCTCGGCGAGGCGATCGGCAAGGTCTACGTCGAGCGGCACTACCCGCCGACGGCGAAGGCCGCGATGGACGAGCTGGTCGCGCACCTCATCGAGGCGTATCGCCAGAGCATCACCGAGCTCGAGTGGATGACGGCCGAGACCCGGGAGCGCGCGCTCGCCAAGCTCGACTCGTTCACCCCGAAGATCGGACACCCCGAGGTGTGGCGCGACTACTCGAGCCTCGAGATCGATCGGGCCGACCTGTTCGGCAACGTGCGTCGCGCATCGATCTTCGAGCACGACCGCAACGTCGACAAGGTCGGCAAGCCCATCGACCGCACCGAGTGGCACATGCCGCCGCAGATGGTCAACGCGTACTACAACCCGTCGATGAATGAGATCGTGTTCCCCGCGGCGATCCTGCAGTACCCGTTCTTCGACGCCGGTCGCGACGCCGCCGCGAACTACGGGGGCATCGGGGCGGTCATCGGTCACGAGATCGGCCACGGATTCGACGACCAGGGCAGCCGCTACGACGGCGACGGCCGGTTGCAGGACTGGTGGACGGATGCCGACCGCTCGGCTTTCGAGGAACGCACGAAGGCTCTGATCGCGCAGTACGACGCGCTCGTCCCCGAGGGTCTGGATGCCGAGCACCACGTGAACGGCGCGCTCACGATCGGTGAGAACATCGGCGACCTCGGCGGACTCGGCATCGCGTTGAAGGCCTACGAGCTGTCGTTGGACGGCGCGGAGGCCCCGGTCATCGACGGGTACACGGGCGTGCAGCGCCTGCTGCTGTCGTGGGCGCAGGTGTGGCAGCAGAAGAGCCGGGATGCCGAGACGCTGCGCCTGCTGACGATCGACCCGCACTCGCCGAACGAGTTCCGTTGCAACCAGATCGTGCGCAACATCGACGCCTTCTACGAGGCGTTCGGAGTGAGCGAGACCGACGCCCTCTGGCTGCCCGCGGCATCGCGAGTGACCATCTGGTGACCAATCGTCGCACTCTGTGAAGCATCCCCCGGCGGTGGGGTTACGATAGCCCTGCCGCCGGGGAGTGTCTCCCCTCGGTATCCCGCACATCCACCCCCCTAAGGATCAGCGTGGGCGCTCTCGAGCCTGGTGAAGGCTTCCGCAACTCCTCGGCCCCCGAGTCGCTCGACGGTGCCCCGGAGGCATCCGGTGCGGGTCGGCGCTCCCAGCGCACCAGTCGTCGACTCCCTCGACGAGCCGCCGCCGGACGCCGGTCGTTCACGGCCACCCTCCGCTCGCTGGAGGGGCTCGTCGATTCCGGTGCGCAGGTCTCGGTGCACGTCGTCGACCTCGACAACCACGTGCACGTGCTTGCCGGCGACGACCACGTCACGATGCCGATCGCGGGCCTCGGAGTGGTGCCGCTGCTGATCGAGGTCGCTGCGGGCTTCCAGAGCGGTGCTCTCGATCCGTTCGAGATCGTCGAGCGCGAGAGTGTCGAGGCCGTGGAGACCTCGGGACTGTGGCGTCATCTGCATGCGCCGGCGCTGCCCCTCGAAGACCTCGCCGTGATGGCGGCGACCGCGGGAGATCCCATCGCGGTGAACGCGCTGCTGCAGCGGGTCGGACACGATCGGGTGCGCGAGCGCATCGAATCGCTCGGGCTGCGTCGCACCGCGCTGCTCGACCGCTTCCGCGACCGCCGCGGGCCCGACGACGCCCCGCAGGTCGCCGTGGGATCCGCGCGGGAGCTCGCCGGGCTCTTCTCCGCTCTCGTGAACTCGCAGGTGGTCGACGCCGCCGTCAGTGCGCAGGTGTCGGAATGGCTGAGCCTCAACCAGGACCTGAGCCTGGTCGCAGCCTCCACGGGTCTCGACCCGTTCGCGCACGATCACGATGCCCACGGCCTCCTGTTCGTGAACAAGACCGGTCGCGATCGTGGAGTGCGCGCCGAGGCGGGTGTCCTCGCCGGTCCTCGTGCCGGGGTGGCCTACTCGCTCATCGTGTGCTTCGACGACCTCTCGATCACGCATCGCCTGCGCGCGCACGACGCCTTCCGGGTGCTCGGCGTCGAGCTCATGGAGTACACGCACTGACGATGCCGTCGCGTCGCTAGCATCGAGGGATGCCGCGATCTGACTGGACCCCGCACCGCCGTGATGACGGCGAGCTGCTGGGATGGATCCACCCCGATGGAGACGAGTGGGTGCCCGTCGACGTGCTCGGGCGACCCGTCTCCGCTCCCGCGGAGTGGCTCGATGCCGAGGCTGCTCTCGAACAGCACGGCATCGCCTGGCTCGCCGATCCGTGGATGCTGGACGGCGAGGACGAGCGCCCGCTGCGGGTGCGCATCCTCGAGGTGACGCCCGACGAGCACGAAGCCCCGGGACGGATCGTGGTGAAGATCGACGACTTCGGCGATATGACCCGTCCAGCGACCACGCAGTTCATCCTGTCGTGGCCGATCCCGGACCGGCTGCGCCCACCGCGCGAGGACGACCCGGATCCGCGCACGATCGCGCGCTGAGGTGGGTCGCTGACGGGCTCAGTCAGGCAGTGACGGATGCTGCTCCGCTGCGCGCTGCCTCGGGATGAAGAGCGACAGCACCACGGCGATCGCCCCCGCGGCGATCGCGAGCCAGAAGCACACCTCGAACGCGGCCCTGGTGGGAACGGCGACACCGTCGATGTCCATGCTCATCGCGGCCAGGACGCCACCCATCACGGCTGAGGCTCCCGACGTTCCGATCGACCGGAACAGCGCGTTCAGCCCGTTCGACGCTCCGGTCTCGTTGGCCGGGACAGAACGCATGATGATCATCGGCATCGCGGCGAACGTGAAGCCGATCCCGACGCCGATCAGCAGGTTCGCGATGAGGACGTGCCACACCTCGCTCGACCACAGCAGCACGAACACGTAGGCGAGCACGATCGCGGTGGCGCCGACCGTGAACAGCGGGCGCGGACCGACCGTGCGCTCGAGCCAGCCCGAGAGCGGCGAGATCACCATCATCACCAGGCCTGCCGGCATGATCACGAGTGATGCGGCGACCATGTCGAGGCCGAAGCCGCCACCGGTGGCCGGCGCTTCGAGCATCTGCGGGAACGTCACGTTCGAGGCGAAGAGCGCGAAACCCATGCCGATCGCGGCGATGTTGGTGAACAGCACCGCCGGCCGCGCGGCAACGCGGAGATCGAGCAGAGGGTCCGTGGTGCGCAGCTGGTACCAGCCCCACACCAGGAGCACCGCGAGTCCGCCGATGATGCACGTGAGCGTCAGTGGTGAGGTCCAGCCCCACTGCGCGCCCCGCGAGACGAAGAGAAGGATGCCGGTGAGGCCGATCGCGAGGCCGATGGCGCCGATCACGTCGAGTCGGCCGGGGGAGCGCAGCACGTCCTCGGGGATCACCGCGATCACCAGCGCGAGGCCGACGGCACCGAGGGCGGCCGCGAGCCAGAAGAGCATGTGCCAGTCGGCGTTCTGGGCGAGGAGGGCGGCCACGGGCATGCCGATCGCCCCACCGACGCCCATCGTCGCGCTCATGAGGGCCACGGCGGTGCCGAGGCGCTCGGGTGGCAGCACGTCGCGCATGATCGCGATGCCGAGCGGCACGACGCCCGTGACTGCGCCTTGCAGAGCCCGGCCGATGATCACGCCGACGATCGAACCGGAGACCGCGGCGATCACGGAGCCGAGGATCAGGATCGCGAGGAGCGCGATCACGACGCGGCGCTTGCCGTACATGTCTCCGAGTCGGCCGGAGATGGGGGTGGCGACCGCGGCGACGAGCAGGGTGATCGTGACGACCCAGGTCGTGTCCTCGCGCGAGGCGTTCAGCAGTTGCGGCAGCTCGGCCTGCAGCGGCACGACCAGCGTGAACATGAACGACGAGCAGAGACCCGCGAAGGCGAGCACGGCGACGATCGCCCACTTCGGAGGGGTGCGGGAGAGCCGCTTCCTGGCTCTGTCGTCACTCGCACCCACCGGCTCAGGCTATCGGCGATCGAGCGGTGCGGGGTCGATCAGCGGATGAGATCCGCGCCTCCGATTCCTCGAACGGGCCGAGGAGGGGCAGACTGGGTGCGTGCGAACCATCCGTGATCTCGACACCGTTGAACTCATCCTCGACGCGCAGGGCCTGCTCGACTCCATCCGGGGTCCGCAGCGCGTGGTGGATGCCGGAACCCTGCGTGCCCTGCAGCAGTCGGGCAACTACGTCGTCGGCTTCTTCGACGGTGAGGGCGACGACGAGCGCATGGTGGGCGCCTCCATCGCCTTCTTCGGCGAGCCCGCGCGCCGTGCGATGCACTCGCACATCACCGCCCTGCTCCCCGAATACCGCGGTCGCGGTTGGGGTCGCGAGCTCAAGGAGCACCAGCGCCAGTGGGCGTTCTCCCGCGACGTCGGCCGCATCACGTGGGTGTTCGACCCGCTCGTGGCACGCAACGCGCACTTCTTCTTCACCGTGCTCGGCGCCCGCGCGACCGGCTACTCGGTCAACCGCTACGGCATCTTCGGCGGCGGCGACGCGGGCGATGAGAGCGACCGGCTCGATGTCGAGTGGGCGCTCGCCGACATCGCCAAGCCTCCGGCCGACGACACGGTCGTGGAGACCCTCGAGATCCCGGCCGACATCGAGGCGCTGCGCGTCTCCGATCCTGCGGCCGCTCACGAGTGGCGCCTGCGCCTGCGTGCCCAGATGGAGGGTCTGCTCGGCAGCGGCCTCCGGATCGCCGGGTACGACACCGCGCGCGGCTACCTCTTCACCGCCTGAGAGGATCCGCTTCACCGCGTGATCTGCGGACGCGGAGCGCTCAGCGCACCCCGCGCATGAGCGTCAGCACGGGCTTCACGCTGAGCAGCAGTCCGATGCCGACCACGATGGCGATGCCGCCGAGGATCGAGAAGAAGGGCACCTCGTTCTCCGGGTCGTAGAACTGCACGAGCCAGCCGGAGATCGCCGTGCCCAGCGCGATCGACAGGAAGAACAGCGCGACCATCTGCGTACGGAACACGGTCGGCGCGAGCTTGGTCGCAGCCGACAGGCCGACCGGCGAGATGAGCAGCTCGGCCACGGTGAACACGAAGAGGATCCCGACGATCGCGAGCAGCGGCGTGGAGTTCGCTCCTCCGCCGGCGAACGGCAGGAAGAGCAGGAACGCCGATCCCATGATGATCGCGGCCAGCGCGAACTTGACCGGGGTCGAGGGCTGCCGCTTCCCGAGCTTGGTCCAGATCGCCGCGAAGACGCCGGACAGGATGATGATGAACACCGGATTGATGGACTGCACCCACGACACGGGCATCTCCCATCCGAAGAGATTCCGGTCCAGGCGCTGGTCGGAGTAGATCGTCAGCACGGTGAACTGCTGCTGGTACAGCGACCAGAATGCGACGCTCGTGATGAACAGCGGCAGGAACGCCCACACCCGGGAGCGTTCGGTGGCATCGATGCGGCGGCTGCCGAGGATGACCGAGAAGTAGGCGACGGCGGCGACGATCGTGACGCCGATCACGAGGGTGGCGAGGTTGTCGGGCCGGATCACGCCGGTCAGCACCAGGACGGCGATGAGTACGACCGCGCCACCGGCGATGAGCCCGACCAGGAGGTAGCGGGACTTCGGGAGCGGGTTCGGCACCTCCCGCGCCGAGGCGGGCAGCGACGTGCGGCCGAACGCGTACTGGATGAGTCCCAGCGTCATCCCGACGGCCGCGAGTCCGAAGCCGTAGTGGAAGCCGAGCGAGGACTGCAGGATGCCGGTGAGGATCGGACCCAGGAAGGCGCCGAGGTTGATGCCGAGGTAGAACAGCGAGAACCCGGCATCCCGTCGTGGATCGTCGGCGCTGTAGAGACTGCCCACGACCGACGTCGCATTGGCCTTGAGTCCACCGGAGCCGAGTGCGACGAGCACCAGGCCGACGCCGACACCCACCGCTCCGGGGAGCAGGGCGAGGGCGAGGTGTCCCGCCACGATCACCATCGCGCTGACGAACAGCACCCGCTCCGCGCCGAACAGGCGATCCGCGAGCCACGCGCCCAGGATCGTCGAGAGGTAGACCGATCCTCCGTACGCGCCGACGATCCCGCCCGCTATCGCCTTGGGGATGCCGAGGCCGCCTTCGGTCAGCGAGAAGTACAGGTAGATGAGCAGGATGCCCTGCATGCCGTAGAAGCTGAAGCGCTCCCACATCTCCACGCCGAAGATGTGCACCAGGGCCCACGGTTGCCCGAAGAACCGGGTGTCGTCGTCGCGGGTCCGCGGTGTTCGCGCTGCAGTGCTCATCCCCAGGACGCTACTCCGGCGCAGCCGTCGAGGCCAGGGAGCGCGCGGGAACCACGGATAGAATGAGGTGCCCGTGTTCACGGGTTTCCTCCCGCATCCGACCATTGGAGCCACCATGGCCGAACAGTCCCGCCTCGACAAGGTCATCGCCCTCGCCCGCCACCGCGGGTTCGTGTTCCAAGCGGGTGAGATCTACGGCGGTTCCCGGTCGGCCTGGGACTACGGCCCCCTCGGTACGGAGCTCAAGGAGAACATCCGCCGGCAGTGGTGGCAGACGTTCGTGCGCGGTCGTGGCGACATGGTCGGCCTCGATTCCAGCATCATCCTGCCCAAGCGCGTGTGGGAGGCGTCGGGTCACGTCGCGACCTTCACCGACCCGCTGGTCGAGTGCCTGCAGTGCCACAAGCGCTTCCGCGCCGACAACCTCATCGAGGACTTCGAGGCGCGCAAGGGCCGGAAGGCCGAGAACGGTCTCGCCGACGTCCCCTGCCCGAACTGCGGCACCAAGGGTCAGTTCACCGAGCCCAAGGCGTTCTCCGGTCTGGTCAAGACCTACCTCGGCGTCGTCGACGACGAGTCGGGTCTCTACTACCTGCGCCCCGAGACCGCGCAGGGCATCTTCGTGAACTTCTCGAACGTGCTCACCGCGAGCCGCAAGAAGCCGCCGTTCGGCATCGGCCAGGTCGGCAAGGCGTTCCGCAACGAGATCACGCCCGGAAACTTCATCTTCCGCACTCGCGAGTTCGAGCAGATGGAGATCGAATTCTTCACGCCGCCGGCCGAGGCGCAGGAGTGGTTCGAGCACTGGGTCGAGGCCTGCTGGAACTGGTTCATCGATCTCGGCATCGACCCCGAGAACATGCGTCAGTTCGACGTTCCGGAGGACGATCGCGCGCACTACTCCGCCGGCACGATCGACGTCGAGTACAAGTTCGGCTTCACCGGCAAGGAGTGGGGCGAGCTCATGGGCGTCGCCAACCGCACCGACTACGACCTCTCCAGCCACAGCGAGGCGTCCGGCCAAAGCCTGACGTACTTCGACCAGGCAACGGGCGAGCGTTACACCCCGTACGTGATCGAGCCGTCTTTCGGTCTCACCCGCGCGATGATGGCGTTCCTCGTCGACGCCTACCGTGAGGAGCAGGTGCCCAACGCCAAGGGCGGCACCGATGTGCGCACGGTGCTCAAGCTCGACCCGCGCCTGGCTCCGGTCAAGGCCGCCGTGCTGCCGCTCAGCCGTAACGAGAACCTGTCGCCGCTCGCTCGCGAGGTCGCCGACACGCTCCGCAGCTCGTGGGCTGTCGACTTCGACGACGCCGGCGCGATCGGTCGCCGCTACCGTCGCCAGGACGAGATCGGCACCCCGTTCTGCGTCACGGTCGACTTCGACTCCCTCGACGACCGCGCCGTCACCGTGCGCGACCGCGACACCATGGCGCAGGAACGCGTCTCGATCGACGAGCTGCACGCCTACCTGGCCGAGCGCCTGCGCGGCGCCTGAGCACGCGGCATCCGGACCCCGTCGGCCTCACGCAGGCCGGCGGGGTCTTTCATGTGCTCCCGGCCACCGCGCGTGCGTAGCGCTCGGAGAGCAGCTGCAGGCGCGGGATCAGCTCGGGCGGACTCTCGACCGTGAAGTCCATCATGAGCATCCCGATGTAGGCGGCGACGGTGTCGAGGCTGTCGGCGCCGGTGACGAGGATGCAGTGCTCGTCGTCGACCGGTTCGACCACCCCGACCGCGGCGTGGATCCGTGCGAGCACCGCCGCGGCCGGCGCATCGATGCGCAGCCGGGCGTGCACGATCCACCCGCTCACGGCGATGGTCCGCATCGCGAACGCCGTGTAGTCGCCGCCGGGCAGCGGCTGGGGATCGAAGCGGCGATGGGTCGGCATCCGCAGCTCCATCCAGTCGACACGGTACGTGCCCCACTCGTCGGTCGCGGGGTTGCGGGCGACCAGATACCAGCGCCGCACCCAGGTGAGCAGCCGATACGGCTCGACCAGCACGGGCGCGCCCTCGTAGTCGAAGCGCAGCCATTCCTCGTTGCGGATCGCGCTCGCGATGGCCTGCAGCGACGCGGCGTCGACCTCCGGGTCCGGCGCGTCGGTGTCGTTGTTCTCCGGGGCGCGGTCGACGCTCGAGCGGAGCGCATCCACCGTGGGGCGCAGGTGCGAGGGCAGCACCTGTTCGAGCTTGGCGAGAGCCCTGGCCCCCGACTCCGCCACCCCGGCGATGCCCGCTGCAGCGCGGAGTCCGACCGTGACCGCCACGGCCTCCTCGTCGTCGAGGAGCAGCGGGGGAAGCTTGCCGCCCGCGCCGAGACGGTATCCTCCGATGGATCCGCGCGCGGCGTCGACCGGGTATCCGAGGTCGCGCAGCCGCTCGATGTCGTGCCGCACGGTGCGGGAGGAGACACCGAGCCGGGCGGCGAGCTCGGTTCCGGAGCGCTCGGGTCCGGTCTGCAGCAGGGCCAGCAGGGCCAGCAGCCGCGCGGTGGGATCAGCCATGAGAGCTCCTCGAAAGTTCTTCATCCATTAGGAACGGATCCAACCTAATGCCCTCTTACCTTCGAGATATGGAAAACACGACGCTCACGTTCCGCCCCTTCACCGTCTCGGTCCCCGCCGCCGAGGTCGCCGATCTCCAGGATCGCCTCGCCCGCACCCGTCTTCCGCAGCCGTCGCCGACGGATGACTGGGATGCCGGCACCCCCAACTCCTACCTGCGCGAGGCCATCGCCGCCTGGCGCGACTTCGACTGGGCTGCTGCTCAGGAGCAGATCAACGCCGTTCCGCACTTCGCCACCGAGATCGACGGCCAGACGATCCACTTCATCCACGTGCGGTCGGCTCACGAGAGCGCGACGCCGCTGCTGCTCGCGCACACCTACCCCGGTTCGGCGGTCGACTACCTCGACGTGATCGACCGTCTCGTCGATCCGGTGGCGCACGGCGGCCGCGCGGAAGACGCGTTCGACGTCGTCATCCCGGATGCGCCGGGGTACGGCTTCTCGCAGCCGCTCGCCTCTGCGGGGTGGACGACCGCCCGGGTCGCCCAGGCTTACGACCGGCTGATGCGCGGGCTCGGCTACGACAGTTACGGCATCCACGGCTCGGACAACGGCGCGATGGTGGCGCGCGAGCTGGGACTGCTGAACCCGGAGGGTTTCCTCGGACTGCATGTGCTGCAGCTGTTCTCGTTCCCCTCGGGTGACCCGGCGGAGTTCGAGAAGCTCGAGCCCGCGGACTACGCCGGCCTCGAGCACATGCAGTGGTTCCAGTCGGTCGGCGGGTACAACGCGATGAACTCCTCGCGCCCGCAGACCGTGTCGGTGGGGATCAGCGACTCCCCGGTCGGGCTGCTGGCTTACAGCGAGCTGTTCAACTCGTTCGGCAACGGAACCTCCCTCGTACCGCTGGAGAAGATCCTGCTCGAGGTCAGCGTGAACTGGTTCGCGAACGCGGCATCCGGCATGAGCCGCAGCTACCTGGAGAACGCCAGGGCCGACGCCGCGGCCGAAGGCGCCGAGCCGCGCATCAACGCCGCGCGCACCGGAGTCGCGGTCTTCGCCGACGACTTCCAGACGATCCGGGTCTTCGCCGAACGCGACAACTCCAACATCGTGCACTGGAGCCGCTTCGACGAGGGCGGGCACTTCGCCGCTCTGGAGCGCCCCGACCTGCTCGCCGGCGACATCCGCACCTTCTTCGCCGCTCAGGCCTGACTCCTGTCACGTCGGGCCAGACCCACGCTCCTCGCCGAGACCCAGCCGCGCAGACGCTGCTGCGGATGGGTCTCGGCGCGCAGCATGGGTCTCGAACCGCGAACCCTGCGAGCATGCTCGCGACGCGACTCAGCCCGTGACGGTGAGCTGCACCTCGGGGGTGCCGCCGGCCTCGACCCAGGCGAGTGAGCGCTCCAGGATGCCACGCAGCACGTCGAGGTCGATCTGCTCCAGGTCCTTGATGTAGAGGCAGCCAACGCCGGTGGTGTGCGGGCCGAGCTTCGCGAGGGCCTCGCTGTGCGCGGCGACGCCGTCGAACAGGTAGATCGTGGTGGCGGCCTTGCGCGGGGCGAAGCCGAGCAGTCCGCTGTCGCCCTCGGTGCCGGTGGGGTAGCGGTAGTGGCAGGATCCGAACCCGATGATCGTGCCCCACGTCTGCGGTTCGCGTCCGGTGATCTCCTGCATGAGCGCGGTCAGGATCTCGGCGTCCCGGCGGCGGACCGCGGGGGAGGAGCGGGCGATGAGCCCTGCGACGTCGTCCCCCGTGGGTTTCACTTCGAGGCCTTCGCCGCGGCCTTCATGGCCTTCTTGTGCTCGCGCACCTTCGCGAGCGAGTCCGGCGAGACGATGTCGGCGACGCTGCGGTACGACCCGTCCTCACCATAGGGAGCGGAGGCCTCACGCCACCCCTCGCCCGTGAAGCCGTACTGCTTGCCGAGGAGGGCGAGGAAGATCTTGGCCTTCTGCTCTCCGAAGCCGGGAAGGGCTTTCAGTCGCTTCAGCACCTCGGGCCCCGACGGGTCCCCTTCGGTCCACAGGGCGGCGGCGTCGCCGTCCCAGTCGTCGACGAGGGTCTGGCACAGTGTCTGCACGCGTGTCGCCATGGACCCGGGGAAACGGTGCACGGCCGGAGTCTGCTTGAACGCCTCGAGGAACTCGTCCGGTGCCATGCCGGCGATCGTCGCGGCGTCGGCTGCTCCGGTGCGCTGCTCGATCTTGAGCGGACCGGCGAACGCGGTCTCCATCGGAACCTGCTGGTCGAGCAGCATCCCCACGAGGAGGGCGAGCGGATTGTCGGTCAGCAGCTCGTCGGCGGCGGTGTCTCCGGTGATGTGAAGGGCCATGCCTCCAGTGTCCCACCCACGCGTGCGCGTGTCAGGCGGTGGCGGCGTCCTCCGACGACTCAGCCTCGGGTGCGATGCCGTAGAGCGCGGCCAGTGCCGCGGTGAACTCGTCGGCACGACCCGCCGCGGCGAGCTCGTGAGCGCGCACGGTCGGAGTGTGCAGCAGCACGCCGGAGAGGTGACGCAGGGCCTGTTCGACCTTGCCGTCCTCGTCGCCGCGCGCCCGGGCACGATCGATCTCGCGTTCGAGCAGCTCGAAGATGTGCGAGCGGAAGGCCACGACCGACGGGGTCACGCTCTGACGCGCGCCCACGACATGGAACGTCTCGGCGGCTTCGCGGACGACGCTGCGCGCGGCATCCGTCGCCTGCAGTTCTTCGAGCGGTGCGTGCAGGCGGATGGTCTCGAGGTCGAGCAGTGCGACGCCCTCGAGGGAGGCGACGGCGGGGTCGACGTTGCGCGGCATGCCCAGATCGACCACGAGCTGGCTGTGCGCGCCCACGGGGCAGCCGGCTGCGGCGGGACCTGTCGGCAGCTGCAGGTGCTCGGGGCCGAGCACAGGTTCGGTGGCCGTGGTGCAGGTGATGAGCAGGCTCGAGTGTGCAGCGGTGCGGGCGTACTCGTCGGCGGTGATCGGACGGATGCCGTGCTTCGCGGCGAAGACCTCGGCGCGGCCGGAGGGCGAGTACACCGAGATGTTCACGGCGCCGCGCTCGCGGAGCGTGGCGAGAGTGACCGCGGCGTAGGCGCCGGTGCCGACCAGAAGCACGCGCTCGGCGGACCAGTCGGCGATGCGGCTGTCGGCGAGTTCGAGCGCGAGGCGCACGAGCGAGCGGCCGGCACGACCGAGGGCGGTGACGTTCTTGACCTTGCGTTGTGCCTGGCTGGCGCGCTGGAAGAGGCGCTCGAGCTCGGGCGAGGTGGTGCCGTCCTTGCGGGCGGACTTGAGGGCGCGGCGCACCTGACCGGCGATCTCGCCCTCGCCGGAGACGACGGATTCGAGGCCGGAGGCGACGGAGAAGAGGTGCTCGGCAACGCGTCGACCCGAGTGCACGGTGTAGGCGCCGTCGAGGTCGGCGGCGGAGATGCCGGTCGCGGACTCGACCGCCTCGATCACGGCCTCGACGCCGATGGCGCCGGCGGCGGTGACCGGTTCGTCCATTTCCACGTACGCCTCGAACCGGTTGCACGTCGCCAGGACGACCGCACCCTGCACGCACGGCGCCATGCCCACGATGGTGGGAGCGACGTCGTCGGGGGTGCGGCTCAGGCGTTCGAGCAATTCGAAGGAGGCGGTCTTGTGACTCGCCGTCACACACAGCAGCACAGATCGATTGTACCGGAGTGTCTGCGGGCGAGGGTCCGACCCTTCGAACTCGGCGGCTCCATAAGGCGCGGATGGGAGGATGGACGCATGGCCCTCTCCGACGCCCCGCTCCTGCGCGCCCTCGCCGGCGACCGTCCTGCCCACCCTCCGGTGTGGTTCATGCGACAGGCCGGCCGGTCGTTGCCCGAGTACCGCGAGCTGCGCGTCGGAACCAGGATGCTCGATGCCTGCCTCACCCCTGACCTCGCCGCCGAGATCACTCTGCAGCCGGTGCGTCGCCACGGGGTCGATGCGGCCGTGTTCTTCAGCGACATCGTGATCCCGCTGCGCCTCGCCGGCGTCGATGTCGAGATCGAGCCCGGTCGCGGCCCGGTGTTCGCGAACCCGGTGCGTACGGCAGCCGACGTCGAGCGCATCACTGCGATCGACCCGGACGACCTGGACGGCACGGCCATCGCCGAAGCGGTCCGTCTCGTCACGGCGGAGCTGGGCGACACCCCGCTCATCGGGTTCGCGGGCGCGCCCTTCACGCTCGCGGCCTATCTCGTCGAGGGCGGTCCCTCCAAGGAGCACCTGCGGGCCAGGGCCATGATGCACTCCGACCCGGACTCGTGGAACCGTCTGGCTGGCTGGCTCGCCAAGGTCTCGCGCCGCTTCCTCGAGACGCAGCGCGACGCCGGAGCCTCGGTCGTCCAGCTCTTCGACAGCTGGGCAGGATCCCTCAGCACCGCCGACTACCGCGCCTTCGTCGCCCCGCATTCGCACGCGGCGCTTGCGGGCATCGGTCTGCCGACAATCCACTTCGGCGTCGGCACCGGCCCGTTCCTCGCCGACATGCGCCTCGACGGTGCGGCCGACGGGGTGGGAGTCGACTGGCGCCAGCCGCTCGACGAAGCGGCCGCGATCCTCGGACCGGATGTCACGGTGCAGGGCAACATCGACCCGGCGCTCCTCGCAGCCCCGTGGTCGGTGCTCGAGGCCCACGTACGCGACGTCGTCGAGCGCGGCCGTGCGGCGCGAGCCCACATCCTCAACCTCGGCCACGGCGTTCCTCCGGAGACCGATCCCGACCAGCTCACCCGCATCGTCGAGCTGGCGCACACGATCTGACCTCAGGCCCTCCGTGCCGGCTGCAGGCGGCGCGTGATCCGCAGGTCGTCGAGGGTGAAGCGTCCCTGCGGAAGTGCTTCGCGGATGCCCGAATCGTCGAACGGGCGTGACGGCCGGATCCCGAGGGGGGCTTCCGGAGCGAACGGCGCGGGTTCGCTCACGCCTTCGGCGAGCATCCGCGCCTGGGCCTTCGCGACGAGCGGCACGACCATGGTCCACTCCGTCACCTGCGCCAGCGCGCGCACCATCCATGTCGGCACGGGGACGAAGGCGGGTCGGCGTCCGGCGACGCGGGCGATGCGGCGGATTGCCTCGCCGAGCGTGATCTCGTCGGCTCCCATGACGGCGATCGTCGGTTCCTCGATGCGGCCCTCGAGAGCGGCGACGAGCACATCGACCGCATCCTCGACCGGTACCGGCCGTGCCGTGCGCTCGCGATATCCGACGGTCCAGAAGAACGGCAGGGTCCGCACCGCCTTGGTCACGTGGTCGATCATGTGGTCGCCGGGGCCGTAGATCATGCCGGACTTGAGGATCGTGTGCGGGATGCCGGAGGCGCGCACGATCTCTTCCGCCTCCCACTTCGACTCGTGATAGCCGGACCCGCAGTCGGGGCGTGCCCGGAGGAAGCTGACGAGGACGATGCGCTGCACCCCCGCGCGGCGAGCGGCCTCCACGACGGCTCTCGTGCCGTCGACGTGCACGCGACGGAAGGTCTGCTCTCCGATCTCGCGGTTGATCCCGGCGCAGTGCGCGACGGCGTCGCACCCCTCGAACGCGGAGGCCAGCGCGTCGACGTCGGTGATGTCGACGCCGTTTCGACGGGAGACGACGACCGCATCGTCGAGACGTTCGGCGAGATTCCTGCCGACGAAACCGGTACCGCCCGTGATGGCAACTCGCATGATGCTTCTCCTTCGCTCATTAGCTACGCGGCTAAACACTATCTAGCAAAGGTGCTATAATGCAACCATGGCAGACAGCGCGACCGACATCTTCGCAGCGCTGGCGCACCCTACGCGGCGCCAGATCCTGCAGGACCTGAAAGACGGTGAGCTCGCGGCCGGCGAGATCGCGTCGCGCTTCTCCGCGAGCGGCCCGACCATCTCCCGTCATCTGAGCGTGCTCCGCCAGGCCGGACTCATCAGCGAGCGCCGCGACGCCAATCGCATCCTCTACTCCCTCGTCGGCGAGCGCCTGGCTCTCTCGGTCGGCGACTTCCTCTCCACGGTGTGCCCTGAGCAGATCGTGCTGCGCGAGGTGCGCAAGCGCGGGCGCGGTGCGTCGGAGCCCGTCGAGGCGTGAACCGTCCGTCGCCGGGGCCCGACCGGCCCGGTGCGAGAATTGACGCATGAGCCCTGAGCCCTCCGCTGCCGAGCCGTCCGACCTCGCCGCCCGTGCGGCGGACAAGCATGTCGTCGTGGTCGGAGGCGGCATCGGGGGCCTCGTCGCTGCGCGGGAGTGCGCCAAGGTCGGGATGCGCGTCACCGTGCTCGAGGCTGCCGACGATCTGGGTGGCGCGATCCGTCGGGTCGATCTGGATGGCGTGATCGTCGATGCCGGCGCCGAGAGCTACGCGACCAGGGGTGGCCTCGTGCGAGCGCTCGTCGAGGAGCTGGGACTGGCCGACCGCATCGTGGTCCCGCAGGCCGGCGGCGCATGGCTCGCCGGCATTCCCGGAGTGGGCGCGGCACCTCTCCCGGCCGGCGGCATCCTCGGCATCCCCGCCAACCCTTTCCAGCCCGACGTCCGCCGCATCATCGGGTGGTCCGGCGTCTGGCGCGCCTATCTGGATCGCGTGCGGCCGCCACTCACGATCGGCCACCAGCTCAGCCTCGGCAAGCTCGTCGCCTCGCGCATGGGGGCGAAGGTGCGGGATCGCCTCGTCGCTCCCGTGACGACCGGTGTCTACTCCGCCTCTCCCGACGACGTCGACATCGACGTCGCGGCGCCCGGACTCAATGCCGCCCTGACCCGGGTCGGCTCCCTCTCGGGGGCTGTGCAGACGCTCCGTGACGAGGCTGCGGCGAAAGCCTCTCACGCCGCGTCGGGGGCGAAGTCGCCAGCAGCGAAGACCCCCTCTACGACACCGGGAGCCGCCGTGGAGGGACTCTCCGGAGGTATGAGCACCCTCGTCGACGCGCTCGCCGCCGACCTGGTGCGGCTCGACGCCGACGTGCGCACGGGCGTGCGCGTGCGCCGTGTGCGCAAGGTGGGGGCGGCCTGGACTGTCGACGTCGAGGTCGCGCCTACCCGTGAGGTTCCCTCGAGCGTCGACGACGCGGACCCGCTCGTGGTCGAGCTGCAGGCGGCCGTCGAGGATTCCGCGCCGCCCGTGATCGAGGAGCTCGCCGCCGACGCCGTCATCATCGCGACCCCCGAATCCGCAGCGCGGGAACTCCTCGCCTCGGTGGTGCCCGACCTTCTGAAGACAGAGGCCGCAGCCTCTCCTGAGATCGAGATCGTCACCCTCCTCCTCGACGCGCCGGAACTCGCCACCCCGCCCCGCGGTACCGGCGTGCTCACCGTCCCGGGAAGCCACACCGCCAAGGCGCTCACCCACTCGACGGCGAAGTGGGGCTGGGTGCGCGAGGCCGCAGGTGCTCGGCAGATCGTCCGGGTGTCGTTCGGCGCGCAGGGCGAGCCGGCGGCCACCGCGGGC